>JANYGR010000195.1 GCA_025359355.1 Bacteroidota bacterium
CTAATACATCTGGTTTTTTGCCCGAAGAACGTGAGTGGATGGAACAATTTATGCAATCCGGTTTTACAGATTCTTTCAGGCATTTCAATCAAGAACCGCATCAATACAGTTGGTGGAGCTATCGCGCAGGTTCACGTGGGAAGAATTTAGGTTGGCGAATTGACTATAATTTAACAGCTAATCACTTAGATAAACACTTAATGCGATCTGTTATTTTACCTGATGCAGTTCATAGTGATCACTGCCCTGTTTTATTAGAATTACAATTTTAATAATTTAACTAATTATTTTAGGGAATTTAGATTTTAAAGTTATATTTGTAGTTACTATAATTTACTATTTTTAGCATGAGAAAAATATTCATTCCACTAATTGCAAGTGCATTAACATTAGGAGTAGCATCTTGCAACTCTTGTTCAGGTGATAAAAAGGATAACCATGATGGCGCTGAAGCCAAGGGTGGAGTCTATATGGGAGGCGTGATGCGCCTTAACGAAGTAGAGGCTTTTAAGTCTCTTAATCCAATGAGTGTTAATGAAGTAGTAAGTTTTCATATTGGCACTCAATTATTCGAGGGCTTAGTGAAATTTGACCAAGCTGATTTGTCTGTAAAGCCTGCTATTGCCAGTCGTTGGGATATTAACGAAAATCAAACAGAATGGACATTTCATATTCGTCAAGGTGTGATGTTCCATGCGGATGCTTGTTTTGCTGATGGAAAAGGACGCGTTATGACAGCAAACGATATAAAATATTGTTTTGATAAATTATGTACATCAGATGCAAACAATGCTCAGTTTGATGTAACGTTCAAAGACCGTGTAGTTGGTGCAAATGAAGCATTTGAGTCATCAAAAGCAGGTAAGAACATTGGTGTGTCTGGAGTAAAAGTAACAAATGATAGTACATTAGTAATTACGTTAAAACAACCATTTGCAGGTTTCTTAAATATTATTGCCATGCCAGGATGTTGGGTTTACCCAAAAGAAGCAGTTGATAAATATGCTCAAGACTTCCGTATTCACCCAGTTGGTACTGGACCATTTCAGTTAGAAACTGTGAAAGAAGGAGAAGTTCTAATTATGAAAAAGAATCCTAATTATTATGGGGTTGATAAAGATGGCAATAAACTTCCTTATTTAGAAGGTATCAAATACACATTTATTCGTGAGAAGAAAGCTGAAATTTTAGAATTCAAATCTGGTAATTTAGATATGGTATACCGTTTACCGGTTGAAATTTTTCACGAAATTATGGGAGATTTAGAACATGCTAAAGATCGTAAGACAGATTTTCAAATTATGAATTCCCCTGCATTTAATACTAATTACTTAGGGTTTAATTGTGCAAGTGCAGCATTTGCCAAAAAGGAAGTTCGTTTAGCGTTTAATTATGCAATTGACAGACATAAGATAGCCGATTTTACAATTCAAGGCGAAGGTACATCTGCAGATTATGGTGTTGTTCCTTATGTAGAAGCATTTGAAAAAGATGGTTATGACTTTAAAGGATTGAAAGGATATACATTTGATGCAGAAAAAGCAAAAAATTACATGAAACAGGCTGGTTACCCTGATGGTAAAGGCTTCCCTAAATTAACGTTGCAAATTAATAGTGGTGGTGGAGATAGAAATATTTTAATTGCAGAGGTAATCCAAAAAATGTTGAAAGAAAATTTAAATATCGATATCGACATTAATACTGTGCCAATGGCTGAACATATAGAGCATTTGCAATTAGGTAAATCTGACTTTTTCCGTTTAGCTTGGGTAGCTGATTATCCAGATCCTGAAACATTTTTAACCATTTTCTATGGTAAGCATGTTCCAGCAAATCCTACTGAGAAAACGTACATCAATTATTTCCGTTTCAAAAATGCACGCTTTGATTCATTGTTTGCTGCATCATTTACAGAGCCTGATAAAGCAAAGCGTTATGCATTATTATCAAGAGCTGAACAAATTGTATTAGATGAGGCTGCTTTTATGCCAATATTCTATGACGAAAACTTTCGCTTAGAGCAATTAAACGTTCGTAATTTCCCTGAAAATGCGATGAATTATATGGATTTATCAGTGGTATATTTAATACCGAAAGATAAAATGCCAAAAAAATAAGCTTACTTTATTATACTAAAAAGCCCATTTAAGAATTTCTTAAATGGGCTTTTTAATGATATGATAATTGAGGAGATAGGATTAGTGATTAGTCGAGAAATTCACTCACAACTTTCTCAGCTTTTATAAAAGCTTCTTCGAGCATTTCGTTTAAAATAAAGGTGTCGAATAAATCAGCCGTTTTAAGTTCTTTTTCTGCCTTTGCAACACGCCTAGCAATGCTTTCGGCGCTATCTGTACTTCGTGAGTTTAACCGTTCCTCCAAGATTTTGATACTAGGAGGCATTACAAAAACAGCAAGTGCTTTGTTGCCAAATATTTTTTTAAGGTTTAATCCACCCTCTACATCAATATCAAAAATAACGTGTTTACCTTTTGCCCAAATCCGATTGACTTCACTTTTTAAAGTTCCATAATGAGTGCCGGCATATACTTCTTCCCATTCCAAAAATTCTTTATTATCAATCTTCTGTTTAAATTCGTCTACCGTTAAGTAATAATAATCCTTGCCATTTTCTTCAACACCTCTCCTTGGCCTGCTAGTAGCAGAAATAGAAAACTCTAATTGGTTAGGAAATGTTTTAAGAAGGTGCCTTACAATGGTTGTTTTACCTGAACCAGATGGGGCTGAAAATATAATTAGTTTTCCGTTAGACATAGGCAAAGATAAACAAATATTTACGACGACAAACAAGCCAAATTAAATGTGGCGTTGTTCTTCGTAAAATATACTTTAATTGGAGCCTATTCTTTAATCACTTTTCTAACAAAGCAGTTAGTTGCAGTAAAAATTTTCAAAACATACATTCCTTCCGAAAGCTCTGATAAATCAATAGTTTCAGTGTTATTGTTTTCTGAAACAAGTTTCCCGTTTATATCAAATAATTCAATCTTAAGTGGCTTAATGGAGGTTGCAATGGTAATAATGCTTTTAGTAGGATTTGGATAAAGTAAAATGTCATTTGAACTTAAATCGGCTATATTAGTTGTAATTGCTGAAGAGAAAAAGAAAGTTAAAATGTCATTCATTAAACTCGTTCGTTTGGTCGAGTTATATATGGTTTCAAAAGGAAAGGTGAGATACACTAATTTTCCTGCAGCAGTACCACTTGGAAATAATCCAGAAAAATAAATGCCTGATTTATTTGTGTTTAAATTCGTGAACTGCATAGTAGAAACGCCACCATTTACAGGAGTAATCACATCTGGGTAATCCACATTATACGTACCGTTTGTGCCGTTATCAAAATAAATTGTATCTGTAAAATTAAAAATACTATTACTTGTTTCGTTCACACTTTTATACCAAGTACTAGCTTGATTATTAGGCGCATCTGATACATAACTAGCTTTCAAATAATTTGCAAAAAAACTTTTATCAGTAACAGTGCCGCTAAAATCCAGGTCCCAAGCTATTTCGGAGCCACTAGTAAATAATTTGCCTCCTTGTTGTAAATAGCTACTCACTAATGTTTGCTCACTTGTACTATAGGTTTCATTAACTGTACTTTCTTTACCGAGTATCCAATCAATGACTTTGTAAGTGTTTAAATTAATTAATCCGTCGGTAATAGCATCATTAGTAGCCGAAGAACAATTTTTATTATTAGCTTTAATAGAACTTGCATGTTGTATGACAAAATTATACGTGTTGCCTGTAGAAGCCCTGTCAAAGCCATTTACGACTAATACACTATCTTGATAATTACAGGGTACAGCTGCTAATAATTCAGAGGTAGGAGATGTAACTGAATAGGTTGCATTGTACGCTTCAATTTTTACATAATATAATTGATTAGGCGTTAGTGTTGATAAAATCAAATTTGATTTAATAAGTGTTGTGGGTGCTGAAAACGTTAAGCCGTTGGTGCTGGTGTATATTTTATAATGCGTAACGTTTGCATCGTTCTTTACTTTTATCTCTATCGTATTATTTGTTTTATTTATTACTGCAAATGATTTTGGTTGACTCAACGTCGTAATTGGATTACCATAAGGATATTCGGGAGGATTAATGACGCCTTCATCACTTAACAGTGGATTTAAAGTGGAAGACTGTAAAATGGCTTTAACAGTAGTTGCTGAGCCGTTATATACTACAGCGTTTTGTACAAAGCGCATACCATGACTATAGTCCATATAAGTATCGGCATGTACATTACTGAGTGGTTGTATAGGATTACCAATACTTGTGTGCCAACCATAAATAACAACTCTGTTAGCGGTTGAGTATATTAAATTAGAAATAACAATATCTTTTTTATCGCCACCTACTAACGTTCCCAATGGATAGGCCGTTACAGAGGAAGATCGTTGTGACCCCACCATATTGTTATGTTGTGCAAATGCTTGAACAGTAGTCATGGTGCCACTTGCAGGAATGGTTAAGGGCGGTAATTTTAACGCAGCTTGCGCATAAATATCGTTTACCATTTTACGGGTTGGCAACGTACACCCAATGCTATCTGTTATTTTGGTAGCAACTATAGGAGACATAGGACATAAAAAATAATCAGCATCAGAACCTATTGCAATATAATCTGGGGTTACATAATAGGTAACACTTTGCACAGATCCGCTAATCACAGCTGTAGAAGTTACTGGCGAGAGATTGCGATAAAAATTTGGAACGTTACCACTAATAAATTCATTATAAATTAAATTTTCGCGAGCAGTAAAACTCAAAGGCAAAATCGCTACTGTAAATTGCGAGCCAGTCATAGCGCCACTAGTACGAGGCGGAACGTTTAACGTTTGCGAAAAAATAAGGCTGCTTAAAAATAAAAATACAGCTAAAATAAAATGTTTAGTAGGTGGCGTTAATTTTATCATGATTAATCTAAAATTAATTTCAGTATGTGTTTTTCAGTATCTGTTGTAACAGTTAAATAATATATTCCTTTACTCATACCACTTAAATCAATAGTTAACAGCGACGTGTTTTTTACAGTTTCTGTTTTAACGATTTGCCCTAAGGTATTGGTAACAGAGGCGTCTATCACATCAACGGAATTATTTAGAGCAATTGTAAATAGCCCGTTACTTGGATTAGGAGATAGTGAGATGTTATTAGATATATTCAATGAATTGATGCTAGTAGCAAAAGATATACATGTGATTGAAGTTGTTTGACAACCTTTAGAATCAGCAACAACAACTGTATAACAACCAATCGGTAAATTTGATACCGTTGGAGTTGTTTGTCCTCCAGGCGCCCATTGATAAGTATAAGCGGGCGTTCCTCCACTTGATAAAACGCTAGCTGCACCATCGCTACAACCACTACAACTGGCATTAGTAATACTTGTAATAGCTGTTAATACGGGAGGTTGGGTTATCGTCACCGAACTTGCTGTTGGACAACCTTTACTATCTGTTACTACAATTGAGTAAGTTCCTGCGCATAATCCAGACCATGGTAAAGACGGACTATACATATAACCGGGAGTGCCTCCAGTAACACTAGCATTAAAAACGCCATTACAAGTGCCGTTGCAAGTAACGTTAGTTGAAGTAGGTGTAATTACCATTGCTGTTGGTTGCGTTAAATTGACTGTTGAGATTGAGGTACAACCTCCAGCATTAGATGTTATAACGGTATAAGCTCCCGCGCAAAGGGAATTGCATGGTAATGCGGAACAAGGACTAGGAGTTAACGTATAAGCGTATGGTCCGGAACCTCCAGTTGTACTGCCCGAAATAGAACCATTGCACGTACCAAAACAACTTGGATTTGTACTCGTCAGAACTGTTGTTGGAGATGCAATAACGTTTATGGTTGCAGTAGATGTAGTTGTTCCTGTTCCATTAGCGACTGTTAATGAAATAGTTTTAACACCACTTGTTGTATAGCTTGCTGAAACACTTGATGTTGTTGCGGTTGCAGGACTTCCGCCACCTGTATTCCAACTATAAGATGTTGGGCTACCTGAAGATGAATTACTTAAAGTAACAGTTTGTCCAATACATACAGAGCTAGGATTTGCACTAATGGTAGCTGTTGGTGCCGTGGCTGTAACAGTTGAGCCAGTGATATTGATGTTGTCAATGTATATGGCATCACCATAATGGCCTCTGTTAATAAAAGCGATGCGGACATTAGCTTGTCCAACATAAGGTGTTAAGTCAATGGAATCTTTTTTCCATTGAGTAATAGAAGTTGGAGAGAAAGCGGCGGCTGTATTACTTGTAACGGCGGTAGTAAACTGAGAACCTCCTTTTAAATAGGCAGAGGTAACTGTTGCCCCACAATTTATAGAAACACCAATTTCCATAGTGTCGATATAAGGCGACGCAAATGTTTGTGAGTAAGCTCTATAAAAAGTCATTTTAGCAGAAGAAAATCCTGTAAGGCTAATAGCAGTTCTTAATTCATCACGTTTGTTAGCGGCGCTATCATTGTAATTATCAAACAAAGCACTTTGCGTACTGTTGTATCCAACAGTGGTAGATAGACTCCATTTCAAATTATCAGAACCATCATCCACATTAGCCCAATTAGTAGGAGCAAATGTTGCTGTTTGAAAATCTTGAGTAAGAGGTAATGTTACTGGCGAACTTACAGTAATATAAGCCGTTTGAGTGAATGCACTACTACCTGTGCTATTTGAAGCCGTAAGTACCGTGCTATAAGTACCTGCTGTATTATATGTAATAGTAGGGTTTTGAACAGCAGATGTAGAAGGAGTTCCTCCAGCAAACGTCCAGTTCCAAGATGTTGGAGAGCCTGTACTTAAATCAGTATACGCTACTGTTTGTCCTGTACATATATTTGTTCTGTTGGCGGTAAAACTAGCTGTAGGGGCGCCAATCGAACAGTTACTTGATGTAAGAGGAGTCATTAAAACATTTCCACAAACGCCACCAGCTTGTGCATTACGAGTCATAACAGCTAATCCGCCATTCAAATCATCTGTATTTAAGGTCCGTTTAGATTGTCCGTTTGATAAAGCGTAATGCATTAAATCTGTTGCTTTAATAACGTGTCCCAATTGATGACCGTGACCTAATTCGTGAACAGTAACTGATTCGAAATCGTATTGTGAGCCGGTTGGTGCAGTAGGCCCGTATTGCCAAGTTAAACCACCTGGCGAATTAGCAAACTGTATATCTAATTCTACAACAAACCATGTCATGTTTGGATTGGTACCACAACCACTCCAATAGCTTCCGCATTGCCCTAAAATGCCCGCTCCAAGCGAGCCGTTGAATGTAACTATGTTAACACCATCATTTACGGAAGATGTAATAGACGATGTAGTAGCAGCTAAAGTCCAATTAATATAAGTAGCGCAACGCCATGATTGTAATGAGCGCTCAAATGCAGCTTTTGCTGGCGCATTGGTAATAAATGCTGAGTTATAAGTCCACACATAACCACCACCCGAATTAGCATAATGCTTGGTGTTATAGATATTACCTGCATTATTTACATTTAAGTGACTATAAGGGATAGTAAGTGTAGAGGTGCTGTTTATCCCACTAACGCCAATAACGCCTGTTCCAGCAGCGCTTGGTACTTTCACTTGAATTTGTGTTGCGCTCCAAGATACAATTTCAGATGCCACAGGGGAGATGGTTGTTGCACCTCCATCATTTGAATTTTTAAAAGTAATTAAGGACGGAGTTGATGTAGCTCCAAATCCCGAACCATTAATCGTTAATACGGAAAAAGTACCTGCGGTTATTGTTGTTGGAGCAAAGCTGGTAATTGTGGCTACACTGGCAATGGCATTAATAGATGTGATAGGTTGAAATGGATTAATAGGTTTAATTTGTACGTAGTTAGTACTTGTGAGTTGTGCTAACAAAGGATATAAATTAACGGAAGCATTAGGGTATGTATTAAAGGGTTCTGTTGCATTATCATTAACAACATCATATTTTATAAACCCTTGAGCACTTGCGTAAGCCTCAAAAACAGGCTTTCCGAACTGTGCAGTTTCAGTATTTGGGTTTAACGTAAAAACACCCACGTCTCCTATTTCTAATTCGAGAGTTGGTTCAAACACATGTTTGTCTGTTCCTACAATTCCTCCTTCGGTGATAACTTCAATGTATGGAGAGGTTGTGTTTTTAAATGTTTTGTATACTTCCACCAAATTAGAAGTGAAAATTTTATTATGGGCTATATTCCAAAATGATTGTTGGTTAATCACTTTTCCCTCAATAATTAAATTAGATTGTGGCGCTCGTTGACTCAAAAGCACTGGATACATTAGGCATTGCGCAGATGATTGATAAACGATGGCTGTAGTTATTAAAACAAAAAGTAAATATTTTTTCATCATAAAAAATGGTTAGTTATAGTAAATATACTCGACATCCATGTAAAAGTCAAGTTTAATAAGGCGTTATTCCATAGTAATGTAAAAATAGGTTACTTTCTAAAAGGGAAGTTTCACTATACTCATTCAAAAATCAACTTCACTCATTTGCAATAATGAATTCTGTATTTTTTATAAATTTACTTACCGATAACAATTACTTTACTTATGATTAAACATTTACTTAGTTTTACTTTATTGTTTTTCGTTTATGCTTGTTCTACTGAGCCACAAGTGGAGCAAGAAACGATTATTGATTCTAAAAACGAATCGAGCACGTCTGCAACAACCACTGACAATCATCAACAAGAACCTACTCAATATAGTTTTGCTGTTTTTTTATGCGATAGTTCAAATCAAAAATTAGGGTACGGTTATAATGTCATTATGGACTCCCATGTATTTATTCATCAACCGTCTATCCCATCAATAGCTGGTAACAAAGGATTTACATCAAAAGAACAAGCAGAGAAAGTTGCTTCACTTGTTGTTTATAAACTCACTCATAACATCATGCCTCCGTCTGTAACACCCAAAGAATTGGATAGTTTGGGTATTTTAAAATAAAAAAACAATTGTCAATATGAAAAATTTAATTGCTACAATTTTATGTTTACTTATGTCGCTCAGTGGATTTTGTGACAAATTTGTTTGGAATTCAAAATCGCCCTACCCTTCATTTGCTCGTCATCGAGCTGCCGCTTTTTCCATTGGAAATAAAGGATATATGGGAACTGGCCATATTAATTCAGGAACGATTTCTATGGCTTATACTGATTGGTGGGAATTTGATCCTTCATCAAATACTTGGACACAAAAAGCAGATTATCCTCAACCACGATTTGCCTGTGCGGGATTTACTATAGGAAACAAAGGGTATTTAGGGGGAGGTAACGAACAAAATTTTGGAGATAGAGATGAATTTTATGAATTTAATCCAGTTACAAATGTATGGACACCTAAAGCAACCTTGCCTGTTGCCAATGGTGGCGGTTTTGGTTTTGCGATAAATGGAGTGGGTTATATGGCGTTAACCGGCAGTTTATTTTCTTATAATGTTACTACTAATACTTGGACCTCTGTTCCATGTGGCGTGCCTTTTCAAGATTATAGTTCTGGCTTTGTTATTAATAATAAGGTGTATGTATTGCCAACCTATTCTCAAACCTTATATGTATTTGACCCAGCAACAGGTATTACAACGACTAAAGCTAATTTTATTGGCGAAGGAAGGTATGCTGCTTGTAGCTTTGCGGTGAGAGGAGAAGGTTATATAGGACTGGGTTGGGGAGTTAACACAGGTAATGTTGTTAAAGATTTTTATCATTATGATCCTGTTTTAGATGTATGGGATACTATTCCAAAATCTTTTCCCGGTGTACGCAGAAACTATGTACCTTCTTTTGTGATAGGTGATAATGCTTATTTTGGTACTGGCTCTAATGGCACTAATTTAGGGGATATTTGGGGCTATGAATGGAAATTATCAGTTGGTATTAATGAGCAATCTCAGGAGAATACAATTACACTTTTTCCAAATCCTACTCAAGATATTATTCACATTGTTTTAAGTGAGAAAACGTTAGTATCAAAACCCTTGTTTAAATTATTTCAATTAGATGGTAAGGAAGTTTTTTCTAAATCCCTAACCGAAATGGATTCTCAATTTAACATAAGCGAATTAGCTCAAGGCGTTTATGTATCAACCATTACCGATAATCAACACGCTATTGTTTCAACTAAAAAAATCGTAAAAAATTAATTAATATACAATGATTAAAAATTTAAAAACAGGTCTTTTCTTTTTCTTTCTTTCACTTTCTTTATGCGGCTATAGCTCGTGGAAGTGGACAAAAGTGCATGCGCTTGATAATGGTAAACGCTACGAAGCTACTGGGTTTAGTATTAATGCCAAAGGTTATGTAAGTTGTGGTGTTGATACAAATAATAATTGTTATAACGATTTGTGGGAATACGATGCGGCGTTTGATTACTGGACTCAAAAAGCAAATCTTCCGGCAAATTACAGACGAGGTGCTTATGGTTTTGAATTAAATAATCAAGGTTATTTAGGAGGTGGCACTACTGACCCTACATCTACTTTGGGAACCATTTTAAATGACTTTTGGATGTATGATCCGATTCTAAATACGTGGACCGCAAAAGCAACTTGCCCTACTTCTGTATATAGAGCGGCTTGTACCAGCTGTACTGGTAAGGGTTATGTGATGTGTGGTGTAAATGGTGGCTGGGGTTCTTCGAGCGATGTATACGAGTATAATCCAACCACTAATGCATGGGTTTATAAAACAACGTTTCCTGGTTTAGCGACAAGTAGTGGAGGAAGAGATGGAGGCATAGCTACGAGCGCTAATAATAAAATATATTTTGGGATGGGAAAGGACGATAGTTTTTTTCAAAATGATTGGTGGGAATATAATCCAACAACAAACGCATGGGTACAAAAATCAAACTTCCCTGGCACTGGAAGAACAGGTGCATTTGCTTTTACATTAAATGGAATGCCTTGTGCGGGTATGGGTAGTGATGGCTCATATAATAATGATACTTGGTGGTATAATACAACAACAAATACATGGAACTATACAACTTCCTTTAGCGGTGTAGCTCGACGAGGAGTAGTTTGTTTTGCAATCGGTAATGTGGGTTATATGGGTACAGGAAAATCAGGCGGAGGTTCCAAACAAGATTTTTATAAATTGGATGCTGACGTTGGCATCGAAGATTTAAAAAATAATAGCTACTTAACGTTATATCCAAATCCTGTTATTGGTAATGAGTTTACAGTTGAATATACACAACCATTTAATACTTTAATAATTCAAATATTAAGTGTAGATGGAAAGATGATTAAAACTCAAGAATTAACCAATGCCTCTCAAACTATTGATAGAACTGGGCTTAGTAAGGGGGTTTATTTTGTAATCATACAGAACAAGCAACAGGTAGTAGCAACTAAAAAAATTATTTTATTGTAAATTTTATATTCACCAAAATGAAGAGCTTTTTTTTAATCATCCTTTTTTTAACGTTCACGTTATTACTTAAAGCACAACCAAACACTTGGATTAAAATGACTGACTATACAGGTAATGCTGTATCTGCAGCTTCTTCTTTTGTAGTGGGCAATACAGCTTATTTATGTGGAGGTTATGATGGTAGTAGTTATAAAATAAGTTTGCATCGTTACAATCAACCCTTTGATGTATGGGAAAAAATTACTGATTTTCCAGCAATGCCTCGCGATAAGGCAGTTTCATTTGCGATTGGAGGAAAAGCATATTATGGAACAGGACAAGGACTCTTGCAATACTCTCAAGATTTTTGGGAATTTGATACTGTTACGTTAGCGTGGACACAAATAGCCGATATTGCAGGAGCTGCTCGCAATAGCGCTTGTGGCTTAGCCACTAACGGAAAAGGTTATGTGGGATTAGGACAATCATCAACAGGCTTATTAAATGATTGGTGGGAATATAATCCAACAACAAATACATGGGCAAGTAAAACTAATTTTATAGGAACTGCTCGTAAACAAGCATCAGCGTTTGTTGTAGCTGGTAACTGTTATGTTACTTGTGGTAATGATGGTGGTTATAAAAATGATACTTATGCTTTTGATCCTTTATTAAATTCATGGACAAGTAAAGCGAGTTTTGCAGGCACACCTCGTTATGATGCTACCAGTTTTGTGATTGGTAATTCTGGTTTTGTAGGCTTAGGTTATGATAATACATTAACGTATAAAAATGATGTTTGGCAATATAATGCGTACACCAATGTTTGGGCTCAAATGACTGATTTTGCAGGAACCGCAAGAGAAGGAGCCATTGCCTATGTATTAAATAATGAAGCTTATGTGGGGTTGGGTTATGATAATTTATTTAAGAATGATATTTGGAAATACACACCAAACATTGGTGTCGGTATTAATGAATTAATTACGATAAACAATATTCAAAACATATATCCCAATCCTGCAAAAGAAACCATCACCATTCAATTGAAAGAAAATATACCTAATTCAATATTAAATATTATGGATATGCAAGGCCGTGTTTTATTGAAGCAAACTATAGGAGAGAGTGTACAAAAAATAAATATTTCAGACTTGGCTCAAGGCGCTTATTACATAACAGTTTCAAATAGTCAACGCATCATTGCATCTAAACGTTTTATTAAAATAGATTAATCCCTCTTGCTATGATTAAAAAATATTTACTTTCATGTATGTTAATTGGTTTTATCTTTTTTGAAGGATGGAGTCAGTGTATCAATACAACACTTTACCCATCAACGCCAATTATTATTAATTCTTGTTCTTCGGGAACTATTACTACATGTAATTGGGCTCAAGAATATTCGGAGTTAACTTTTAATACAACGGGGAATTTCACGTTCTCATCATCCATTTCTACAGATTTTTTAACTTTAACGACTGCGGCAAATGTTGTTGTTGCATTTGGCGTTCAGCCTTTATCTGCTAATATTCCTTCTACAGGAGGGTATCGTTTACATGTCTCAAATAATTCTGCTTGTGGTACTGATAATAATTGCAGAGTAACCAGTTATGCTTGCGCATTGCCTTGTACAGGAACACCCGTTGCAGGCTCTACTCAGGCTAATTATGCAACTATTTGTACAGCAACAAATGTGAGTTTTAGTTTAGTGGGTTCAACTGCGGCCACAGGAATAACCTACCAATGGCAAACATCTCCAAATGGAACTACTTGGACAAATGCATCAGGGGCATTAAATAATACGTATTCTCAATTAGTGAGTTCAACAAGTTACTACCGTTGTATTGTAGCGTGTGGAAGCTTTACATCAGCTTCTAATCCTATTGTTGTAAACTTAGGAGGAACGCCAAATGGAGGCACAACACTCGAAGATAATTCGTATGTATGCGCAGGGTCTTATGTAAATTTTAGTTTGTCAGGAGCCTCTAATTGGACTGGAATGACGTATCAATGGGAATCATCTAATATAGGAACGGGGGGATGGTCTGGCATTTCAGGGCAAACAGGAGTTACGATGCTGAAACAGGTAAACGCCAGTAAATATGATCGTTGTATTTTAACTTGTGGTTCGTTTACTGCATCATCATCTTCTATTTTGGTTACAGTGGCTGGTGTGCCCACTGGCGGCACAACCGTAGCTAGTGGCTCTACACCTTGTGGTGGCGGAAGTGTGATGTATAGTCTATCAGGCTCATCAACTACTTATGGACTAGCCTACCAATGGCAATCGTCTTTAAATGGCACTACTTGGACAAACTTATCAGGACAAACACTTTCAACAACTACACAAAATGTGTCTACATCAACTTATTTTAGATGTTTATTGTCCTGCGGTACAAGCACATCTTCATCGTCTGCTTTACTAACAACTGTTTCGAGCGGAGGCGTAAGTTATGCAACGGTACCCTATTACCAAACATTTGATAATACGTGGCAAAATGGTTGCGATTTAAGAGATGTGCCTGATAATTTATATTGGAAAAATACACCTACCACAGGAGATAATTCATGGCGTCGACAAGATGATGGTAGTTCGGCTAGCTGGACAGGTGGCTCGACCATTGTGCCTTACAGCGGAATTGGTTGTGCAGATTTTCATTCAACCTGGGCTGCAAATAATACGAATGGTGCCTTAGATTTTTATGTTAACATGAATCAAAATGGCAAATACGCATTGTCGTTTTATTACCTAAATGCAACGGGCACCGATCATTTGGATGTTCTATTATCTACGGATGCAGGCACTTCTTTTAGCGTGAAAGCGGCTTATACAACCCAGGCATCATGGACTAAAAAAACCATTTATTTTAATTCGCCAAATTCTGCTACCTGCATTCTCAGATTGAGAGGTACTGCCAATAATGGTACTGACGATATAGGTGTTGATAGTTTAAGCTTAAAGTTAATATGTCTTAATCCTATGGTTACATTAGCAGCTTCAACGACGACATTATGTGCAGGGCAATCGCTTACGCTAACCGCATCAGGTGCTACTAATTATACCTGGACTCCCACAGGGTCGCAAACTTCATCTATTGTTGTCACACCAACTATCAATACGCATTATGTGGTAACAGGGTCTAATGATGGCTTATGTTTCCCAACGGCTGCCGTATCTGTATCTGTGGTGGTTTGTAACGGTATAGAAGAACTTTATGGTTCTATCATTTCGGTGTATCCAAATCCAACATCGGGCCTTGTAACGATTGATTTACCAATGCCAACAGTCCTCACTTATATTGAAATCAGAGATGCTTTAGGTAAATTGGTACTAAAAGAGGAATTAAAGCACGAAAAAAATACAATTAATGTAGAAGGGTTAGCAAATGGCCTTTATTTTTATAAAGTGCTTCAAAGTACTACAAACATTGGTATTGGCAAAATACAGAAGCAATAATTTAAGCCAATTTTAAAAAATATTTTAAAATAAATAAATATTTTTTTGGTGATTTCAAAAAACACATTATATTTGCACTCCCAAATTGGGAGATTAGCTCAGCTGGTTCAGAGCACCTGCCTTACAAGCAGGGGGTCACAGGTTCGAACCCTGTATCTCCCACAGGAATAATAAGGGTTTTAAGCGTAATAGTTTAAAACCCTTTTTGCATTTGCACACGATTTGCACAAAATTGATACTCAAAAGTAAAAAACGCTCCTTCTTTCAATCTTTACCATTAAATCATAAACAACTATGATAAACGAGGGCGTTAACTTTTAAACCATTCATAACTTCGGAAGACATAACAAACCTAAAAATTATCCAATGAATAATCCCAAACAACAACCAGACAATCCTAATGTTTTAAATAATGAAAATAAAGGTAGTAATACAGAGATACCAATATAACTAAACATGCGTACAAATCGAATTTATATCACTAATTGAAAATTGCGGTTCGAAATAACGTCACGTTAAAATATTGAGTAAGAACCTATTACCCCCCCCCCCTTAGATACCTATTTTATGAAATGATAACATGTAAATAAATTTGTACGCACTCGATGGGTACTAAGGTATAAAGTGTAAAAAAAGATTTTAAGGCTTTCTGTTTCTCACTCACTTTTTTGTGTAAGCGAAATATATTCGAACTAAAATGAAGTGTTACAGTCTTTACAAATATGCTGTGGTTTATTTGTAACTGTGGAAACAACCAATACCATACAAATAAATAATACTAATGCTAATATCCAACTCCAAAAGATTGTTATTACTGAGGCAATTAAAAGTATTACAATTAGAAATGAAGTTATAGGATGAGCATCTTTAACATTTTGGCTATTACATTTAGGACAAATAATTAATTCCTTTTCAATTTCTTTGCTTTTATGTTTACTAGAACCAAACCCAAAGGTTGTTTTATTATAAACCTTATTATAAATGGCTTTTTTAGGGTTTGTAAACATTGCAGTACCTTTAGGCATACGAATACTAATTTTCTTTTTTAAAGATAAATTAGAGCCT
The DNA here is from genome assembly GCA_025359355.1 of Bacteroidota bacterium. GTDB lineage: Bacteria > Bacteroidota > Bacteroidia > B-17B0 > Aurantibacillaceae > UBA4416. The sequence continues at coordinate 15,947 of JANYGR010000195.1, forward strand.
ATACGCTTACTTATAGAGGGTGTTCTAAAGCCAAACTTCATGCCGTTAGTTTAAAGATTATTAAATATCGATAAATTACTTTGAATAAAAAATAATGTTTGTTTTTAGGCTACATTTGATACATTCGCTACATTTTTAGTAATTGTAGAAATTAGGTAATCGGCTAAATCTAAACCTTTGGTTTGTTGCTCGGGGGTTGCTATTCGTTGCAAGTAATCAGATATTGAAACCTCAGCAAGGTGTTTAAATTCTTTTGCTTTTTGTTGCCATATCTCAAAGCCTTTATTCAAGTCAGGAAATAAAACAACTTTGCGACCTTTTAGAACTTTGAATTTCTCAATAGATAAGCCGTTTATATTACCAGCACTTAACCAAATATATTCAGGTAAAAAATAACTGCAAATAATTGCCGATTTTTCACTTTCAACTATTGCAATAGGCTTTGTTTTAAATTGATTAATCAAGAGCTCACCAAAGAAACATTGCTTTAATTCGTACGTATCGGTTAAAATATCTTTATGCACCCAACTAATATGGTCGTATGGTTGCTTAACTCTTTTGTTTGTTTCAATATTGTAAAGCATTATTTTACCAGTCCTTACAATACCGTTTACATCTATTTGCCAAAAGATATTTGCACCGCTCCACTTTTTTGAAGTGCCTATTTCGTATAAAGTCAATAGTTTAACCGCTTCGTTATAACCAAACAGTTTCAATAAGATTAAAGCAAAATTATTGTTATCATATTGAGTTAATGTGTTATCTAATTGCTTAATAGGTATTGTAAACATAAGTTTTTGAATTGGTGAAATTTTCTTTTGTTGAGGTTTATAAACTTGCAAAAAACCTTTGTTGTCTTCAAAAAATTGCTTTGGTTTAAAATGATATTCGCATCTATCTATTTTGTTGCACCGCCCAACACGATCGCTTAAATACTCATTGGTTTCAATATTAATATACTTAGTAAACGATTTTTTACCATTGCAGTTGGGACAATCAAAACGAGATTTTAAGCCGTTGTATTTTTCAAGTGTGTAACTCATTTGTTGTATTTAATGCTTATCGGTTTATCGGTTTAAACTAGTTTAACTAAACTTATCGCATCGGTTTATTAGTTTATAAGTGTATGTATACACTTAAACTAAACCGATAGTACTAATATGTGAATTGATTATTAAACCGATTGAAACTCTCCTAAAGTGTAAGGTGCTTTTATTTTTGATTGAATAAGCCAGTTATTATTTTTACAATCTGTTATTATTTCTTTTAATCTATTATTGCCAATATCTTTACCAAATTGACTTTTATAAGCTAATTTTAATTGAATAACTAGTTCGCTATAACTAAATTCTTTACCTTTACTATAAACCTCTGTTAGTAGCTTATACTTTTTACAGTCCTCCATATCAGTAACATCAAACTTGTTCTTTTTGGTTTCTGTTCTTATTTCAAAATCTTCAGCTATTATAGGCAAACCAAACTCATTAATTTCAAAAGCAAATACTTCAGGCTCAATATCTCTACATTGTTGAGGTTCTACAATTGAAATATCGTTGTTTGTTTCAGCTTTGGTAACTGATAATACTGTTTCTGCTTTATTAATACATTCAGTACCAATATGCCCCCTAGCATTTGTATCACTCTTATTTTGGTGCAATACAGTAACAATATGAATATTACGTTCCTCAGTCCATTTTAATAGCTTACAGACAACCATTGTAGCCTGTTCCTCATCATTTATAGACGTTACTAAATCTTTAATCCCATCTATTACTACAAAGCCAATTTTGTCATTACTGTAAATTTCATTTTCAATAAATGTCAGACGTTCGATAGGTGTCAAACTTCGTAAATAGTATGAATGTAAATTACTTGGCTCACTTACATTAATTTGAGCGCAAATTCGCTTTACAGCCTTTTGCACATGATACTTTCCTTGTTCCGTATCAAAATATACAACTTCGTTTTTATCTCTTGGTAAATCACTCTTAAATCGGTTTAAAATTAAATCTTTGCCTAATGCGCATGATACCGCAATATTTACAAAAAATGATTTTCGGCTTTTTGCTTTACCAATAATCAAACTAAAATTACCTAGAGTTCCTAAAATTGCTTCGCCCTCTTTTTTTGTATTAGTTAAACTCCATGCTATTTGTGGCGGTGGTATTGCTTCGCTTATATCAATTTTATATTTACATCTAATTTCTTTGTGTTTTGATAATTCACAATTAATTAAAGTTTCTGTATGCGCTTTTAAATCTTCTATGTTAAAATTAGTTTCCATTACTTAAAAAGTTTAGTTTGTTTATTAATAGGGATTAAATCGGGATTGGTTGTATAAACTGCGGCTATGTGTTTAGTTACTTTACAGATTCTCTTATCTATTAAATAGATCCTGTTTTCACTTCTAAGGTTTTTTACATACCTGCAAATACTTTCACGCATAACGCCACATTTAGCATCATCCTCCTTCATTGTCTTAGGGCTTTCAAAAAAAACTTTGTAAACTTTGTTTAGTTGAGTGATAAAATTATTATCTTTGGGCTGTGTGATTCTCAAAGAATTTAGGGAAGTATTAGCGTTTTTCATGATGCTTTGCTTCCTTTCTTTTTTAGATATCTTGTAACTTCTACACCTATTTCAGCAACTGTTTTTTTACGCCCAGTTTTTAACCATTCGTCAATTTCAGATTTTGAGAATTGGAGCTTCTTTGTTCCCTTACTGTATGGGATAATTCCAGCGTGTACCCAGCCGTAAACAGTTGCTTTAACGGGTCGGTCTGGTAGGTACTCACATAATTCGTTGAGGTTTAACCAATCATTGTTTGACTGTGTTTCATCTAAGTTTAACTTAGGATTTAGGGCTAAGTCAATTAGTAAATTTTCGATGTTACTAAGTCTAGCGTCAATAAATTCAAATGGATTTGTCATGTTGTAATAGGTTTAATTTCCTGTTACAAAAATCCAAATAACTAAAAAAGTGTACCTTTTATAAGCGGTGTATAGGCGGTAATTATTTAATATTTCAAGTCATAAGTTGTATTAAAAGCTGTAATAATCGATTCTATGTTATTTACCGCATTTTTATTTTTTGTACCGCTTAACAACTGCTTAGCTTTCTTTAAATCTTCTAAATGTTCCGTATATCCTTTTTTATTTTCATTTAAAGGCTTTATTTGATTTGATTTTCTTATTGATTTCTGCAATATTTTTTTACTTTTTATTTCATTCTTACTATACTTTGCCAAAGCATCTTTATAATTTTCTTCACTAATTGGAGTTCCCAATATAAAATAAGCTATTGCTATTTGTCTATCTGTATAATGATCATGTGATTTTTTTGTTTTTACACTTTTAGTCACAAAAAACAAAGGCTCAAACGCAGTTTGATTTTCAATAATAATACACCAAGCACAATAAAACCTACCAACTCTTTCACCGTAACCATTCCAATCATGCGCCAATAATTTATTTTCTACTTCACTTGTTTTAACAACATGAACGGGTTCTTCGAAAAGATTAAAATGTTTTATAATTCCAGCAACTGACTCTTTAATAAAATTGTTATGGTCGCTATTGTAACGATTATACCCTTCTGTAAATCCCTCAGCGTATTTTTGGTATTCATTTGATAAATTAGCGCTTTCATCAAATCTATTCTGTTTTTCGGCCTGATCTAAAAAGTGTTTCGTATAACCTGGCATCCATACGCCGTCAAATATCAATTCAAACCCATTAAACAGCAAACTGCCTTTATCGACTTTTGCCATACTATGCCATGCACTATTTATTGATGAGGTTAATTGAACGCCTTTTCTAATTTTATTTATATCGGGTATTTTCATTTAAAAATTCATTAAGTTTTGCATAAATTCTTTCTTGTCGCTATCCTCAAACCCAGCGAAATAACCTTTGGTTGTTTTCATATTGTTGTGGCTTAAAGCTTCCATTACAAACTCCATACTTGCACCGCTTCTTATGGCATTGGTAGCAAAGCTATGTCTAGCCCAATAAGTGCTTATATCGCTTGTAATGTTGTAAACCTCAGCTAATTTTTTAAGGTTTTGGTTTATAAACTTTGTGAAGTTCTTAATATTTTTATGCTTGGTTATATCCGACTGATTAGCCGAAATAATGTCAAATACATACTCCCCCTTTTTAGCGTTTAGGTTGCCATACTTTTGAATGATCAATTTTGAGTAGTCGTTTAAATAAACAGTAACCTCTTTTAAAGCTCCCTTTGAAGTGTTAATGGTCTTTGCTCGGTAAAACTTAATTGTATCGTTATTTAACTCCTTATTGGTTAATAGAGCAATGTCTTTTATGTTGGCTCCATTACAAGCATAACTAAAAAACCAAAAATCTTTTGCTTTCTCCTGTTCGGGAGTTAGTGGCTTACATTCAAATAACTTTTTTAGATCCTCTTTTGATAATGCCTTTTTAACTTTGGTAACTGCTGGGAGTTCGTATTTACCCTTACCGAATGGATAAACTTCTTTTAGCGCTTCGTTATCTTTTATAGCTTGGTTAAAAATAGACCTCAACGAACGCAAATACATTGATACGGTTGTATGGCTTCGCCCTTTATCCTTTATCATGTATGTTTCATAATTATTTAACCATGTAGGCGTTATTTCTAAAAAGTAAAGTTTCTTAGGCTCTTTACCTTTAGTATTTAATAGAAAGTCTTTAATTGATTTTTGACTGAGGTCGTAAATATCGGCATTGCTAATATTGCCTGTTTTATTAAGTGACTTAATTGTGATTTGATAGTGATAAAATACATCGTCCTCTTGCCCTGTTTCCAAATATAATTTCTTTTCAAACTTTTCAAATGTGAAAGGCTTTATAGTTGATGCGGTTTCGTGCGCTTTGTTTTCAATGGCTTGTAATTGTAACCTCAGCTGTTTATGTTCCGTTCTGGGCTTCGTTACTTCCCATGTGCTGGCAAATTCTTTTATAGAAACATCAAAATCAGTAGGGTATAATTTAGCCTTTTTAATGGCCGAGCTGAACACCCTCAACTTTACAGGATATAAACCACTTTCTTTTGGGCGCCTTGTATCTAAATAGATTGATATTGTATAGTCTGAAATCATTGATTTTATTATTGATTACACAAATGTAATAATTTGCACACGATTTGCACACAAAGAATAAAAATAAACGTATAAAAAACAATTAACAAAAGTGTAATAATATCAATATAAAGCCTATATTTACTAAATAAATGAATACTATTTTAACACATACAAATACTAAATATTATGCCTTACAAGCAGGGGGTCACAGGTTCGAACCCTGTATCTCCCACCACATTGGATAAGCCGCCTAACAAGGCGGCTTTCCTTTTTATACCATCTTCCAA
>JANYGR010000231.1 GCA_025359355.1 Bacteroidota bacterium
TGCTGCGTTCCAAGTCCAAGATGTTGGTGAGTTTGTGGATGCATCAGTAAAAGTTGCAGATTGTCCAGAACAAATTGAAGTTGTTGGAGTAGAACAACTCGCTACTGGAGCAGCAGTTACAAAAGCATCATTGCGATTATACCAAATCGGAGATGTCCATATTTTATCGCCATCAGCTTGTGTTATTTCTAGGTAATAATAATACTTACTTAAATTAGCTGCTGCTGCGTGATTATAAGTTAAAGTAGCAGTATTTGTTGCAGTCGTTAAGTTTGTACAAGTAGTGCCACTTCCTGGCACTCCGTAATGCACGATGATTGATGTAACGGATTCAGATACATCAGGATCTGTAATAGAAACAGATAAAGTTGGAGTACTTGAATGAGTAATAATACTTCCCATTGGTTGATTCAATATCTGAAAATTTACTTTTACATTCCAATCATCCGAACAATAAAAACGCATTTTTTTAAAGCCATCATAAATATTAGCTCGTGTTAATGATGGCGCAAGTATTACAGTACGCCCCGCTGTTTGTCTGCCATACACAGAATTGTGAGTGTCGTGATCAAGACCAACACCAACATGATAGCCATATTTTAAAGCATCATTATATTGTGTGATATAATCACTTGTTGAGGGATTAGAATAAGTTGTATTTGTCGAAAATGCAGGTCCACTTCGTCCAGCCATTCCTATAATTGCACTATCGGCATTAATATTTACAGCAGTTGTTAAAATACCACCGTAATCAGTTGTATTAGGATGACATAAATAAGCAAAGGTACTTGGGCGAGCCATCACTTTTTTCCATAAGGTGGTATAATCATTTTGTGCTACAAATAAATCATATACCCCAGAATCCCATCCCCATAAGGAATCTGATCCATAAACAATAACGTGTCCACCTCCAGAAATAACACCCCATTCGAAACCATACATTGCTACAAAAGTACTTGTTGTTGCTGAAATTGCATCAGCAATTCCTTGATGATAATGATTAACGGAAGTCATTCCCGCATTTAAATGATTATGGTCTGAAATGCCATAAAAATCAAGATGTTGAGAGGCTTTAGCATAAGTAAATGCTTGAATAGGTTTTGTAATTAAGGATGTAGCACTATCAGGATTACCATCTGAGTAGGAGGTTTGACTGTGTATATTACCGTAATAGTAATTATACGTTTGTGCGTTTAACAAAGAAATAGAGCATAAGATAATGCTCGAAACGAATAAATGTAATTTTTTTTTCATGAGATTTTTAGTTTGTTAGTTTACATGTTTTGATAATCGTTTCATAGTTTTCAAAATCATCTATATCTTCTAATCTACTCCAATAGTTACAAGCGTCTGTTGTATGGTTTAAATAATATTCGCAAAAGACTAATTTGTAAAATACAATTTCTGTTTTAGGCGATAAACTATTTACTTTTAAATAAGCCTGAATAGCTTTTGTGTATTTTTTTTGTGTAAACAGAATGTTTGATTTTTCTAATAATACCAACACGTTTGAAGAATCAATCTTTAATGCTTTTTTTAAATCCTTTAAAGCACTTCTGTTTTTTCCTAATTGCGATTTTGATTTAGCCTTAAATATAAAGGCATTTGTGTTTTTAGGATTTAAAATTAAATCCTGTTTAAAATATGTTGTTGCGTGTTTATAATCTTTCAAATTATAACTTGCTATACCAGCAATGTAATAAACCTTACGATGATTTTTTTGAAGATGAATAATTTGATTAAAATAAATTAATGCTGCCGAATAATTTCCAACTTCAAATTGTTCTTTCCCTTTAATAAAAGTTGAGTCAAGGTCTTGTGATTTATATGGAACGTTGATGAAAATCAAAGTAAAAAATAATAAGTTATTTAATAATTGTTTTAGCATATTGTAAATTTAAAACACAATTCTGTTTTAAATCTGAATTAAATTATTTTTAACAAATTGTTATTATAATATTCGATTACAAGCTCATAATCTTCTATATATTTACCGTTTTTACCTGATAAAATTAAATGAAGCACTTACGATTTTTAATCAATTCAATTATTTCAAAGCAAGCATTTGCGTTAATTTTTTCACTAATTGGTTTTAGTGTTTTTTCTCAAAAACCTGAACAAAAAAATATTCAAGGACAAGGGATATTAACAGGGAAAATTATAGATTCTATTTCTAAAAATGTAATCGAATATGCTACTATTAGTCTCACGCAATTAGATGGGAAAGTAATTAATGGCACTACTACAAATGATAAAGGTTTTTTTAAACTCACTGAAATTCCGAATGGAACGTATAATTTATTAATCTATTTTATTGGATATAAAACTAGTAAAAAGGAAAATATTAGCATCACCCCATCTAATCCTCAAGTTAATTTAGGGAATCTCACGATTGTGAATCGACAAACATCTTTAAAAGAAGTTACTATTGAAGCTGAACAAAATTTAATAGAATATAAAATTGATAAGATGGTTTATAATGCTGATAAAGACTT
>JANYGR010000232.1 GCA_025359355.1 Bacteroidota bacterium
ATACGATGTTTTAAACTTGTTGGATTTAAAGATCGTTCCTTGAACACATGACAACATGATGTCATTTATTTCTTTAAATACTTTATTACTATTCATATCATATTTAGACGTTTTCTTTTCGTCTTTAATCATGATTTTATCTTTATTAATAACAATTAAATATTTAGACGGCGATTGGTATTCCCAACGCAACATGTTATCTTTTTTAAACACAAAATGTCCCTTACTAATTATTTTTTCCGACAATACACTTAAGTTCTTTTCTTGGGTAAAATCGCTCTCAATGGAGCTTGTAGCCTTACTCATCATTTCTAACTTAGCCTTAAGATTGGCAGTATCTTTAACTAATTTGAAAGATTGAGAAAAACAGATAAATGGAAAGAATACTATCAGAAAAACAAATTTTTGCATAAGGCAAATGTAGAAATTATAAAAAGATGGTAGTTGTAAAAAGTGTTAAGCGTTTTTTATGTAATATTCCACGTTTTTTTCCATTGTTCAAAAAAAGCCGGCATCGTTATATGTAGTTCTTTAGATACAGGGTCCATAAATACCTGAGTACTTCTACCGATACAGGCAACATAACCGTGTTTTCCGCTTGTTATAATATATTCAAAAATAAGTTTAGCTGCCGGTGAATTCACAAATCTTGTTTCTATAATAGCCGAATCTCCATACTCTAAAACACGTTTAAATTTCACCTCCAAATCGATTAATGGAACAGCAAAATGATGTTCATAAACATCTAAATAACCCAATTGATACTGTTTACCAAAAGCCTCTCGTCCATCTTCAAAATAACGAACATAGTACCCGTGCCAAACTACCCGAAGAGAATCCACCTCGCTAAATTTGATCGGTTGCTCTGTTTTATTTACTAACATGTTTCAAATATACAACCATCGGTTATGTTTTTACTTGTTTTTATTAAAAAAACCACGCGCCTATTTGTTAAATCGTTAATATATTGAGTTAAATAGATGCTTTTTTGTTTTGATAAAAGTTTTTTTATGGATACATTTGATAGTAATTAAATAACTTAAACTTAATCCATATGAAAAAAACGTTACTCTCAACAGCTTTGGCCTTATCAGCTATAGTTAGCGCTCAAAATCAAAAAATTAATTTGACTAAAAATCATGATTCAAAGCAAACTACTTTCGGTGTAGTTAAAACTAATCCTTCTACACAATCAATAATTTGGTCTAACGACTTCTCTGTTCCTTCAACATGGACTAAAACAGCCGTTGTGGGTTCTGACTTATGGACAATCGGTACAACTGGTGCAACTGGTGGATTTTCCATTACAGCCATAAACTCAACAACTAAAGCAAATGGATTTGCTACTTTTGATTCTGATCTTCAATGTGGTGGAAATGAGATTGCTGACTTAACCACAGCAACCTCTATTAACTGTACAGGGCATCCATTTGTATTATTACAATTTCAGCAACAATACCGTCGTTTTTATGACAGTACTTTTGTTTTTATTAGTAACAATGGTACGGCTTGGACAAAATATGTTGTAAATAAAAATTTAAAAAACAACGATCTTTGTTCTTCAAACCCAGAGTTAGTTTCTCTTAATATTACTCCTACTGCGGGGAATCAAGCAACAGTATGGGTAAAATTCCAATTTTATAGCCCAAGCACGTTAGCTTCAGGTGCAGGTTGTGGTTATTCTTGGATGGTTGATGATGCTTCTATCATTGATATGCCAACAAATGACATGAAAATAGATAATATTATTGCTGATTTTGGAACTAAACTTGGTGGCTCTTATTCTAAAATCCCAAAAACTCAAGTTTTACCAGTTTCTTTTGGTGCAGCATTATCTAACAAAGGTTCTTCAGCACAATCAAACGTGAAATTAAATGTTAATATTTCTGACGGTAGCACTTCAGTATATAATCAAACGAGTTCAGTAGTAGCTACGGTACCTTATCAACACTTAGATACTTTATTAATTACTACTCCTACGTTTACACCTGCTGCCCAATCATTAACCTATACGGTTACTTATTCTGTTTCTCAAACACAAACTGAAACAGCAACAGAATTATTAAATAGCTCAAGAACACAAACTATAGTTGTTAATGATACCGTTTTTGCTCGTGATAATGGCATTGTTACAGGAGATATTAGCTCTAATTATTTTACAGGGGGTAGTGGCATAGATGGTTCTGAAATTGCAAATGCTTATGAGTTTTCATTAGATGCAACTGCAAGTTCAGTTTCAGCATTTATTCACTCTAGTTCATCTAACGGAACAACTATTGTAGCAAATATTTATCTTTTAAGTCCAAATGGAACTATTACTCAGGTTGCAAACTCAGCAGCTTATTCTATAGCTGGAACTGCCAACAAAAATAAATGGGTAACTTTACCATTAACTGCAAGTTTAATGAAAGACAGCACTTATTTAGCCTCAATATTAGCTGCGGGTATTACATCTACAGCTACAATCGTTGTTTTAGGAGAGGACAAAGTATCATTTCAAAGACAAGGTGTGTCATGGGTAAACTTACCGGGCTCAACTACTCCAGGTTGGGGAACAATTGCAGAATTACCTATGATTCGTTTAAACATTAAGCCAGGTTTTGTTGGCATTAATGAATTAGAAAGCAAAGGTTTTGCTTTAAATCAAAATACTCCAAATCCTTTTTCAAAAGATGCAACTGTTAGTTACCAATTAATTAAAGATGCAAATACGGTAACATTAACAGTAACAGACGTTATGGGACGCATTGTTTCTTCTGAAAAAACAAATGCTAATACAGGATCTCATACTATTAAATTAGGTTCTTATGCAGCTGGCGTATATTACTATACATTAAACGTAGATGGTAACACTATCACTAAAAAAATGATTGCAGAATAAGCAAACTGAAAAATTAACAAAAACCAGCTCTAAAAAGAGCTGGTTTTTTTATGAACTATATTTATAGATTATTATATTTGTGTTAAATAATTAATCACTAAAAAAACAAACATGAAAAAAATTCACACAATAGTTGGCGCTTTGCTTGTAAGCAGCTTTGCTTTTGCTCAAACGTCCATTTTATTACAACCAACTAACAAAAATTCATCTGACGAAATTGTTGTTAAAAAGAAATTGAATTCAAACTCCACT
>JANYGR010000235.1 GCA_025359355.1 Bacteroidota bacterium
TATTTAGAATACTCGGGAAATAAGAATGTAGATATAAAATTAGAAGTAGCCATTAAACCTGAAAATAGCACAGAAACCGTTGTTTGTAACTCTAATTACAAATATATGTATTGGACGATGGAACAACAATTAGCACATCACACCATTAATGGTTGTAATGTGAATGTAGGTGATATGATGGGGAGTGGAACAATTAGTGGCCCAGAACCGCACGAATATGGTAGTATGATGGAACTTAGCTGGAAAGGAACTAAGCCTTTAAAATTGAATGATGGTAGTGAGCGTAAGTTTATAAATGACCACGATACCGTTATTTTACGTGGATATTGTAAAAATGAAACTATGCGTGTAGGCTTTGGTGAGTGTAAAGCAACTGTATTACCCGCAAATTAGTATATGGTAAACAAAAATAAGTTTATAGCTTAATTACTTATTTAAACATAATAAGTGAATTATGTAACAAATAAAAACGTTTTTTTTTTGGAGAAGTAAAAAAAAAGCATACTTTTGCTAAAAAAAATTAATCTTTAAAAACCAAAAAATGAAAAAAATCACATTAATTGCAGCTGCTTTCATTGCAGTATCATTTGCTTCTTGTAGTAAAGCTAAAACTTGTAGCTGTTCTTCTAGTAATAATGGAACTACAGTAACTAGTTATGATAAAATTCCTTCTAGTGATGCTAACAAACTTTGTCCAAAACAAAGAACTACTACTTCTTCTAATGGTAACGTTGATATTACAACTTGTACATTAAGCTAATTTTAATTATAAAAATAAAAAACATGAAAAAAATCACATTAATTGCAGCTGCTTTTATCGCAGTATCATTTGCTTCTTGTAGCAAAGCAAAAACTTGTAGTTGTTCAACAACTAGTACGTCAACGAATAGTGGATTATCTGTTAGTTCAACTAGTACAGATGTAACGTCTTATGATAAACTTTCTTCAGGAGATATAAATGTAATGTGTCCAAAAACGACAACAGATACTTATAATACTGGAAGTAATTCAACTCATGTTGACACAAAAACTTGTACATTAAGCTAATCTTAAAATAATTACCTTTAAAAAACCATATCTTTTGATATGGTTTTTTTTATGCAATTAGTTTTAATTGTTAAGTGGTCGCTTATGGTTCTTAACTGTATTTGTGTTTTTTATTTTTATAACATTTCACGTGTATTGAAAAAACAAAAATAATTTTATGGATAAATTAAATGCGAACGTCTTAACTACAAATGAATCTTCTTAAATTATATACGTGTTTAGTCTTTTGTTGTATAGCGTTCTATAGTTATTCGCAAAATACCATCACTATTTATGGTAAAGTCACCGAAGAGCTAACTAATAAGCCTATTGAGAGTGTTACTATTAAAATTTTAAATTCTAATTACGGAACGTCTACAAAAATTCAAGGTATGTTTTATGTAACTATACCTGCTAAAAAACATGTTTCAATTTTATTTAGCCATATCGCTTTTACAAAAAAAGTAAAAGAAATTACGATGATAGAACATCAAGATTCTATCTTTGTTTCTGTTTCCTTAATGCCCGCTAATACGATGCTTGATACTGTTTCTGTATTAGGCACGCATAAACCTGATACCTTAGTTGGTTCGCCTAATTATAGTATTTATGATTTTGATTTTTATGAAGATAAATATATGTTGTTAACGTCTTCTAAATCACTTGAAAAAGCGGAGTTAAAATTAGCAGATGTAAATGGTAAAATACTCACAACTTATACTGTACCAAAAGAAGGTGGAGAAGCCAAAGAATTTTATAAAGATTATATGGGCTTTACAAACCTAATTTGTAAAAATATGATTTATCGAATTAATATGTACCACAACCGCTTTGTACTAATTCCATTGAACATTGAAGACGTTAACTCCTTTATTAAACCTATTATTGATACTATTAATGGCAAATTAATTTTTACAGATTATTGGAAAGATTATCCCTTATTTAATTATTTTAGTTATAACGAAAAAGATAGTACTAAAAAAGTAGTACACTCTGTAGAAGATGCTGAGTTAATGCATGCTTATAACTTCGAGTACTATTCGCTTAAACCATCTCAAAAATTGGAAGCAAGGCGTTTAGCAATGGATTTAAAAACAGATAAACACATTATTGCATCGTTAATGAGTGGGTTCACACATAGTATGTTTTATCAGCCATTATACGCGCCATTGTATGTTATAAATGATACCATTAGTGTATTTGACCATTACAAAGATAAATTGTATCATATTAATAAAAATGGCGTTAAGATGGATTCTGTGTCTATTTCATATAATCATCCTAAGAATTGGAAAGAATGGAAACATTTAATGCTAAAAGATGATATCGAAAATTTGGTTTATGCCGTATATGATAAAAATGGACATAAATATATTAAGCAAATAAGCACTCAAACAGGAAAAGAATTAGGGAGATACACGCTCCAATTTCATAGCGCTGATAAATTGAAAATACACGACGGCTATGTATACTATATTTATAGGCCGTTTGAGAGCACCCAACAAAAATTCTTTTACCGAGAATTAGTGAGGTTAGAAAAATAATTAAAACGTAAAATTTAATATTAAAAACTCAATTTTTCTTTGCACTTTCGTTTTAATAATTAACCAATAAGTGAATAAATTAAAAAATCCAACTCTTGTTATTTTGCTTTGCAGTATTTCTGCTATTGTTCAAACAATAGTTGTTTCGTTAGCATCCTATCAAATTTCAAATCAATTTAATTTTTCGATTAGCCTATTAACTTTTTTTATTGCCTTTGTTATTTCGTTTGTCATTATTTATTTTGTGTATAATTCTGTTATTTTTTATAAAATAGATAAAATGTATTTGCGAGTAAAATCTCAGCAATTAAAGGAAATTCCTAATACAGAATTTCAATTGGAGGAGGTCGATTCTTTGACACGATTGGACGAAGAAATTAAAAAATTAGCGATTGAACGAAAAAAAGAAAATCAGCAGCATAAAAACTTAGATAGTTATCGTAAAGAATTTTTAGGTAATGTGTCGCATGAGCTAAAAACGCCTATTTTCAACATACAAGGCTACATATCTACGTTGATTGATGGAGGTATACATGATGATTCTATAAATGTGGAATATCTTAAACGAGCAGATAAAAGCGTGGATCGTATGATTCAAATTATTGATGATTTAGAAACTATTTCCCAATTAGAAATTGGAACATTAGAGTTAGATATTGAAAAATATGATGTCACTCAACAGCTGAGAGATATACTTGAAGCTCTTGAATTTCAAGCCAAAAAACAAAATATTAAATTGCAATTAGCCAAAAAGTATGATAAGCCTATTTATGTAAAAGCGGATAAATTCAGAATTAGGCAAGTATTAGTTAACCTTATTACTAATAGCATTAAGTATGGCGCATCAAATGGTAAAACGCTTATTACCATTAATTTATTTGATGATCAGGTTATTATAGAAATAAAAGACAACGGAATAGGGATAGAAGAAAAACACTTAGCTCGTTTGTTTGAACGCTTTTACCGTGTGGATAAAGGAAGAAGCCGCGAACAAGGAGGAACTGGCTTAGGTTTAGCCATCGTTAAACACATTGTGGAAGCACATGGCGAAACAATTGATGTATCAAGTAAAGTTAATGAAGGAACAACAATTACGTTTACCTTAAAGCGAGCAGAAGTTTAATTGATAATTATTTTTTTAGTAATGATGTCGTGGTAATTATCATTTTTAGAAGACAGTATCATCACATAAATTCCTTTGCTAAAATTAGAACAATTAATTTCAATGGCTTTATTATAAGTATTTACAGAATACACTTCTTTGCCCAATACATCTATTAGTTTTAAAGTGTGTTCTTTGTAAGTATTATCATTGATCGATACGGTAAGTTTTTCGTTACAAGGATTAGGATAAACACTCACGTTTGAATTAGTTAGAATTTCATTAATACCAACTCCATAAATATTAGTTGAATTAAAAAAAGCTAATCCACCAGCTTGATTTCCAAGAACCAAATCGCGTTTACCATCATTGGTAATGTCCTCAAAACAAGGCGCAGAACGAGCGCCTTCATTAAGTTTAAATAAGGTAGTATCAACCCGATTGTAAGTTCCTAAAACATTTCCATCTATATTATCATATAAATAAAGGTTTCCACTTTCACTCCCTACTATTAGCTTTGTAACGCCTGCATCTCTATACATATATGACATGGAGTAACCACTAGAATATCCATAAGGTCTTACATCAACACCACCTAAAAAAGTTGATTGAGATGTAAATGAAGGAAAAGCAACATTGCCAGTATTTTTCCAATAAGAGATCCTACCATTCTGAGAACCTAATAAGAGATCAAGCGTACCGTTTTTATCCACATCAAATAATTGAGGATACACAAAATTACTCCCTAATATATTTTGATAATTGCTTTGGTAATTTCCAAATACAGCCGGATTACCAACGCCTGCAAGGTTTTGAAAGTAATGCACTCGGCCGTTGGTTGATCCAATAATTAAATCCAAATCACCATCATTATCCAAATCACCAAACGTTGGAGCCATTGAGTATAAGTTGTAACTCGATAATCCCTGATAATCCTTAGTAATTAAAGAAAAAGAAGGTGCCGTATTTGTCCCAATATTGCGATAATATGCTAATCTCGAGATATTAGTATTTACAGAGTAATAACCTAAGTTGCCAACAATTAAATCTTTTTTGCCGTCAGCATCTGCATCAAACAATACAGGATACGCACCTTCACCAACTTCAATCATATCTTCTTGTAAAAAGTTTTTTTTCTGAATAATAAAATTTACGGCTGGAGTGGAGGAGGTGTTTTTGTAATACCATACACTTTGGTAATTCTCGGCACCAGCTACAATGTTAGGGCTTGCGAGTAAATCTTTTTTACCATCGTTATCAACATCTAAATGATAGGTGCACGGAAAAGAATTCATTTTAATAACAGTTGTATTTCCTTTGCTTGGATAATTAGGATATAACTTAGTAGTGTCTCCAATATGAGCATTGCTCGAAGCTCCAACGTTATCAACGTATTCAACAGTTGTACATGAAACATCTCCTAATACCAAATCTTTATCTCCATCCCCATCATTATCAATACACATAATACAAGAGCCAGAATGTGCTATTTTACTAGCATTTCCGTTAACGAGCGTATTATATAATTTTGGATAAGGGCAAGTACTTAAATATACAACACAACTATTTTCTTGCATATCTCCCCAGCAGTCGTCAATCATTTTAAATACAAGGCTACTGGCATTGCCATATAATTCCATACTCATATTTTTATGATATTCTATTTTTAAACCAGATCCAACTGAAAACGTCAAAATATCTAAATCACCATCACCATCTATATCTCCAATTCCTGGCAGTCCCACTGGATTACAAGGGATGTTTGATACATTAGGCGTACCCGTTGGGTTATAATCACTAACCAATAAGGAACTCGTTAAGCTAAAACTGACAGTAGAAGCGGTACTGGTATTTTTAAAAACTTTAATTCCTCCAGTGGTGTAAGTAAAAATATCAGACTTGCCATCTGCATCATAATCAAAAAACAAAGCCCATTCTATTAAACTTGGAAGTTTGTCTTGATATTCAGGGGAGTGCTTATATTTCGCTACACCTGGAGAGCCTATATTTAAAAAAGCTCTTAATTTACCACCCGAATTACAAACTTTATCAAAAGCTACTATATCATTCTTCCCATCAAAGTTCAAATCAATTGGCGAGAATGAGCTATAATTTAATCCTCCAGCCCACGGGCTTAAAAGTTTCACTCCGCTTTCATATACAGGTAAAGTGTCTCTATAAACAGCCATTTGAGCGTTAAGCCCCGTAACTATTAAAACTAAAAATAAGGTTGAAATAATTTGACGCATGATTTTATTTTAAATAAAAAAAGGATAAAGCGTTATGCTTTATCCTTCAAATTTAATAAAATTTAATGGCTTATTTTTGTTTAAATCCAATCAAAATAACAGCGCATCCTGAGCCTGCATTTTTATTGGCATCTAACTGAGCATTAATTGTACACTCTAAGGTTGATTTAACTTTAAAATCCCAATATGGAGCATTAGAATGGTTTTTATTAGTGAATAATAAATGACCATCTTGATCACTAATACTGAAAATTAAATTACCATCAGATTTTCCGCTACAAGCAGCTAAACGGTAAGTTGTTTCTCCAAAAAAGGTCGTGTGAAACTCAGCTGTTTCTTCGGCGTTTAATAATAACGAGCGGTATGATTGCCCATCAGAAATAAATTGAGCAATAATATGCTTAGAACATAAGTTAGCAATAGAATCACACTGAGCTTTAGCTGTATTAGTAAAGCCTGCAATTGCTAATATTAATAAGGAAGTATAAATAGTTTTTTTCATGTTATTAAAATAATGGTATTAAGATTTTGCATTAACAATTTTATCACGAATAGCTAAAACTTTTTCAGCTATTTGTTCTATTTGCTCTTTGCTAATAGATATTTCAGTAGTGCTATTGATATATGTAATTTTTTTAGCATCATCTGTTGTTGGCTCTACAAATGTATATTTTGTAGTTACTCCTTCATAAATTTTAGCTAATTCTTCTAATTGCTTTAATAATCCAGCAGCATCAGGCAAATTGTGAGAAGATATTAATTTAATAATACTTTCTAAAGCTTGTTTTTGTTCTGCAATACGGAATTTAAATTCTTCTGTTTGTTTTTTGTTATAGGCTGTAATAGAAAAATGCATACTTTCAATCCAACCACCTGTTAAAATTAAAGTACTGATCTCTGTACGCTTATTTGTTTTTAAATAAGCATCACTAGCTCTGTAAGCAACCCCAACTAACATTAACATACTATCTTTATTTGAGATATTATCATTAATACGTTTCATGGTTGTTTGATCAAAAGCTGCTGTAACCCCAACTTTATCAGCTAATTGTTTTACGGCACCTAAATAACCTAAAGCATCTTGTGTTTGATTATACATACTCACGTATCCTAAATCAGCACCATAAATACCAAGATTTAATGCTTTTGTAAAATCAGAAGTATACTGACTGTTTTTGTTACCAGGATTTAAAATTGTTTTATCATAAGCAATTCCAGATTTTTGTATTAACAAAGCTGTTTGCATAGGCGAAGGAACAGAAAATAATTGTCCTCCAACATTTAACGCTACTGCTTTAACAGTATCTGTATCTGGTAAATCATCACCAGTAGTTTCACTACCTTTCGGTTTATCATCACAAGAGTAAATAAGTGTAGTAGCTAATGCTATTGCAATTATTTTTGTGTTTAACTTAATTTTATTGTAATTCATAGTCATAATTAATTCGTTTGTTGCTAAAATAACCTATGCAAGTAAATACTTTTTAATGAAACAGCCAAATAATATTTATAAGAGTTATTCAACAGGTTTAGTTGATATACCCAAAGCTTCCTCTATGTATTTGAATGTCGATAAAATATCAGGTTTTCCATCCACTAAGGCCACGTCGTGTTCAAAATGGGCAGATGGTTTTTTATCGGCGGTTAATATCGTCCAACCATCTTTTAATTGCTTGATATTACGAGACCCCATATTAATCATAGGTTCTATTGCTATTACCATTCCATCTTTTAACTTTGGTCCATCGCCTCGTTTACCATAATTAGGTACCTCAGGATCTTCATGCATTTTTTTACCTAATCCGTGTCCTACTAATTCCCTCACAACACCATAGCCATTTTTTTCAGCATGATTTTGTATAGCCCAACTAATATCTCCAATTCTATTTCCAACTTTAAACTGTTCTATCCCTATGTATAAACTTTCTTTAGTTACATCAAGCAAACGTTGTACTTCAGGCGTTACTTCACCAACAGCAAAGGTATAAGCATGATCTCCGTAGTAACCGTTTTTCAAAACACCACAATCAACCGAAATAATATCCCCTTCTTCCATAGGAATGTTAGTTGGAATACCATGTACTACGGCTGCATTTAAAGACATACATAAGGTATTAGGAAATCCGTATAGACCTTTAAAGCCTGGTATTCCACCGTTATCCCTAATAAATTCTTCTGCTAATTTATCTAAGTATAACGAAGTTACACCTGGCTTGATTTCTTTAGCTAACATTCCTAAAGTACGTGAAACAGACAGAGCTGATTCTCGCATTAATTCTATTTCTTCGCGTGTTTTTAAAATAATCATACTCTATATTTTACTTTCCAAATAATTTTTGAAAAAAAGTTTTGTCCTGCTTGTAATTATTGTGAGCATCCAGATTTTTCACAACATGATTGAAATCTCCACCTTCAGGGTGTAATATCTGCCAAATAGCACTCCAACCTAAAAATCCGCCAACATTCCTATCGTCAATAAAAATATCCACATTTAATTTACGTGGTATATTTTCATTATAATCTTCTTCCGGATAATTTTTATTTACAGCATAAAATTCTACACCGTTTTGCCTGCAATATTCAACAGCCTCATCTAATAAACTGCCTGTTCTGTAAGTAAATAAAATTAATTTATGTCCCTTTTTATGAAGCTCTTTAATGGTAGCGAAAGCAAACAGCATTTCTTTACCAATACTAGGGTAGGCGTGTTCTACAATAGTTCCATCAAAATCTATGGCGATGGTTTTACTGTTATTATTAATAAATTGTTGCTCCATTTTTTATAAGCCTAACTAGGTAAGGTTGTTTTTTAAATATTCTCTGCTTTTAAAACTTTTAAATCACTATCTAATTCATATAAGCGGGGAACACCTGTACCAATTTCAAATTCTAAAATTTCTTTAGGAGTCATTTTTTCTAAATACATGATTAATGCTCTTAAACTATTACCGTGTGCAGCAATAACAATGTTCTTCCCTGCTTTTAATTGAGGTTCTATTTCTGATTTGAAATACGGAATTACTCTATCCGCGGTGTCTTTCAAGCTTTCTCCATTTGGAGGTGGAATATCAAAACTTCTTCTCCAAATCTTCACTTGATCATCACCATATTTTTTTGCAGTTTCTGTTTTATCTAACCCTTGTAAATCGCCATACATACGCTCGTTCAACGCATCGTTGTATACGGTTGGAACAACTTTACCACTAACTTCTAAGGCTAACTTTAAAGTTTGTTGCGCTCTTTTTAAACCCGAAGCATAAGCTAAATCAAAATGATACGGTTTTAGCTTTTCGCCTGCATTTCTGGCCTCTTGCATTCCTTTTTCAGTTAATTCGACATCAATCCATCCAGTAAATTTATTTTCTAAATTCCAAACGCTTTGTCCATGACGGAAGATAATAAGTATTGCCATTTGATATTATATTACTATTTATTTTATGAGATTTATTTTGAGAATGCGAATATACAAATCTCCTTTTAATTAGTTTCAAGTATTCACTAATAGAATAACCCCTTCATGCTTATTATAGATGCATAGATTAATTCTTGATAATTAATAACATTAACTAAAATATTTCCCATCAACAATCATCCCCTCTCTATCCTTGCTGCTAGAGCCTATTCCTAAGAGGTATTCCAAATAAAATTTAACCTCACGATCTATTAACAAAGCATTGTTATTAAAAGGGTTTAAAGGATAAAACTGAGTTTTTACGGTCTAAAGCGAAGGAACAGTAAAATTATTTAATGAAAAGAAGAATACTTTTTTTGGTGATAATAAAAAAAGTATTACTTTTGTCGCCCGTTGTTTGATAGAGTTTTAGGAGTATAGATGAGTTGAGAAATTATTTTCAAAAAAGGATAAAAAAGTTGAAAATAAATTTTGTGGAGAAGAAAAGAATATATATTTTTGCGACCCGCAAATGAAAAGGCGGATAGTTCATTAAGATTAAGGAGAGTATGTGAGGCGAGGGAAAAAGATTTATTTTCAAAAAAGATTAAAAAAGTTGAAAATAAATTTTGCGGAATGAAAAAGAATATATACTTTTGCACCCCGCAAATGAAACAGCGGACGTTCATTAAGAGATTTAATTAGTATAATGTGAGTAATCACAGAGAAACTAAAGAGATATAATTATTTTATAAAGTAGGATTAATTTCTGAGATTATAAAGAAGTTCTTTGAAAAAATTGAAACCAAAAAAATGTAGCAGGTAACTCTAATTAAAATTGAGTACATCTGAATTGGTTTTGCAGTGATGCAGAATCTTTAAAAATACATGCTAGACCCTGAACAGACATTCCTAGATATGAATATCTAGATCAAATTACTTTTACAATGGAGAGTTTGATCCTGGCTCAGGATGAACGCTAGCGGCAGGCTTAATACATGCAAGTCGAGGGGCAGCACGAATAGCAATATTTGGTGGCGACCGGCGCACGGGTGCGTAACACGTATACAATCTACCTAAAACAGGGGGATAGCCTTTCGAAAGAGAGATTAATACCCCGTAATAAATTTGATGGCATCATTTGATTTTGAAAGCTCCGGCGGTTTTAGATGAGTATGCGTCTGATTAGCTAGTTGGTGAGGTAACGGCTCACCAAGGCAACGATCAGTAGGGGATCTGAGAGGACTAACCCCCACACTGGTACTGAGACACGGACCAGACTCCTACGGGAGGCAGCAGTAAGGAATATTGGTCAATGGAGGCAACTCTGAACCAGCCATGCCGCGTGCAGGAAGAAGGCCCTATGGGTCGTAAACTGCTTTTGTACCAGAGAAAACCCGAGTACGTGTACTCGGTTGATAGTATGGTAAGAATAAGCATCGGCTAACTTCGTGCCAGCAGCCGCGGTAAGACGAAGGATGCAAGCGTTATCCGGATTCATTGGGTTTAAAGGGTGCGTAGGCGGACTGATAAGTCAGTGGTGAAATCTCTCAGCTTAACTGAGAAACTGCCATTGATACTGTTAGTCTAGAGTATAGATGACGTTGGCGGAATATGACATGTAGTGGTGAAATACTTAGATATGTCATAGAACACCGATTGCGAAGGCAGCTAACGAAACTATAACTGACGCTGAGGCACGAAAGTGCGGGGATCAAACAGGATT
>JANYGR010000272.1 GCA_025359355.1 Bacteroidota bacterium
CAAATTGGTAATATGAAAAAAGCAACTGACTTATCTGATAAATTATTTGATATTTATGCAAATGATTATAAAGTATATCGTTCTCAAAAACCAGCACACCGTGTGGCATTTGGCAGAGAGATAGATCAAGCGAAAGAAATTATGCGTCGTTTAGTAATGTTAGCAGAGCAGTTTAAACAATCTGATTACGCTAAAAAATTAACTACACGTTTAACCAATACAGTCCCCATGGAGGAATTAATGCCGCCAGAGCAACAACAAGGGCAACCGGTACAACCAGGAGGTATGTAATTAATATATCTCTTAAAATGTAAAGGAGTGCTTATATTAGTTATAAGCACTCCTTTTTTTATTATACAAATCAAAAAAAGACAATGAAAAAAATAGCAATTATAGGATGTGGTAATATGGGATTAATATATGCCAATTCATTTTTAAGATATAAAATCACAAGCAAAGAAAATTTGTTATTAGTAGAAAAAAATACAGATAGACAAATCAGTTTATCAGCTATGGATATTGGCAAAGTTGTAACGGTTACTGATCGATTAATTTCAGAATGTGATATCGTGATATTGGCAGTGAAACCTCAAGATTTCAAGGATTTGGCACAAGATTTAAAACAAGTAATCAATCCCAATAGTGTGGTGCTTTCTATTATGGCAGGTACCGAAATATCTTTTATACAAACACAATTAAATCATCCATTCATAGTACGCGCCATGCCTAATTTGCCAGTAGAAATTAGCATGGGAATGACAGCTTACAGCGCCTCTCATGAATTAGCTCATGATAAAATGATGTTGGTTGAAAATTTATTGTCAACCACAGGAAGAACTCTATATTTAAAAGAAGAAAAACAATTAAACGCAGTAACCGCTTTAAGTGGTAGTGGACCAGCTTACTTTTTTTATTTTATGAAATACTTAGTAGATGCAGGAATAGCAATGGGTTTAGATGAACACGTTTCTTCCATTTTAGCAAAACAAACCATGCTAGGTTCATTTCACTTGATTAATAACGGACAAAAAACATTGGATGAATACATCGCTTCAGTTACTTCTAAAGGAGGAACGACCGAAGCTGCTTTAAAAACATTTAACGAACATCAAATGGGGAGCGTGATTGTGAAAGCCTTGCAAAATGCAGAACATAGAGCAGAGGAGTTGTCAATTAAGTAAGATTTATATTACTTTCATAAGAGGTTTAAGGAAAGGCTGAAAATTTAGCAAAGAATATTCAAATACAATTAGTTACTTTTTAAACACTACTAAGGGACGAAATTGATTCTACTTTAAGAAAAATATAGAATGGAATAGAATAGGAGCGTGGGGTGTCAAAAATGCGAGCAGTGGAGCGGTGAATCGAGAATTCAAGATTTTAGTGTAGCGATAGCGGAACGTAAAAATCGTAGAACTCCGAGAGGAGCGTAGAGCATATTTTTGACTAGATTTTTTGTTTCTTTTTCATCTATGGAAAAAGATAGAAGAAAAATATTACAACTCGATTTTTAGGATAGTTAGGGAAAGCAACATAAAAATCTTAAATTAATTCAAATTGCATTTTACTTAATTTGTAATACAATCCGCTTTCGTTTTTGATTAACTCTTGGTGAGTGCCTGTTTCAAGCACTTCACCTTTTTGAAGCACCACAATTTTATCAGCATTTCTGATGGTAGATAAACGATGAGCAATGACTATAGAGGTTCTACCAACCATTAATTTATCCAAGGCTTCTTGCACTAAACGTTCGCTTTCACTATCCAAACTGCTAGTTGCTTCATCTAAAATCAAGATAGAAGGATTTTTTAAAACAGCACGCGCAATAGCCACACGCTGGCGTTGCCCACCGGATAATTGTATACCTCTGTCACCAACCAACGTTTCAAATTGATCAGGGAAGCTCATAATAAAATCATAGGCGTTGGCTTGTTTTGCGGCTTCTATAACCTCATCAGCTGTTGCAGAAGGTTTTCCGTATAAAATATTTTCACGAATCGTTCCACCAAACAATAACACATCTTGAGGTACTATCGCCATTTGATCACGTAGTTCTGTTAATTCATAATCGGAAGATAATTTACCATCAATCGTATATTGCCCTGCATTTGGTTCATAAAATCGAAGTGCTAATTGTGCCAATGTTGATTTGCCACTTCCGCTACTTCCTACTAAAGCAATGGTTTCGCCAGCTTTTACATTAAATGATACATTTTTTAGTACTTCAAAATCGGGACGAGTAGGATAAGTGAATTGAATATTTTTAAATTCGAGATTACCGTTAACTCTATTTTTATTTTGATTATTAATATGAGATAAATTGATTTCTTCACTCTTCTCATCAATTATATCAAACACTCGATCTGTTGCTCCTAAAGCTCTTTGTATAGAAGCCAATTGCTCTGGTAAGCCACCAAGTGAGGCGGCTATAAAAAATGCCAACATCATAAAAATACCAAAATCTTCTGCTTTGAGAGCGCCTGAATTTTTTAGTAATAACATTTGATACAAAATAAAAAAGATAGAGCCAAACACGCACATAATAATAAAGGCAAAAAAAGCACCTCTCATTAAACCATACTTTATTCCGTATGTTCTAATTTCAGAAATGATTTTTTCAAATTTATTAATTTCCAATGCTTCATTTGTAAAAGCTTTTACACTTGTAATACCAGTAAGAGATTCAGAGACAATGACGCTAGATTCAGAAATTTTATCTTGCATTCCTTTTGAATATTTTCGGATTCGTTTACCATAAACAATGGCAATTACAGTAATAGGAGGAATAATTACAATGAACCAAAATGCGACCTTAACCCCAGTAAAATAAAATAATAAAATTATACCCCCAACACCAACAATGGTTTGTCTAATTACTTCGGTAATATTAGTTGTAAAGGCTTCGGAAATCACATTAATATCTGTTGATATACGACTACTTAAATCTGCCACTTGATTTTTTGAATAAAAACTCATTGGTAGTTGTATTAATTTATTAAATGTTTCAGCACGAATACCTTTTAAAATATTTTCAGTTACAATAGAAAATGTATAAACTCGACCAAAGGATACTAAACCTTGAATAACTAGTAACGCAAGAAGCCACAAGCCTGTATTAGAAACTGCATTTTTAAAAGAATCTGGGGTTAAATCATTTTTTCCAAAATACCCAAACATTTTTCCTGCAACTACAGGAAAAGCCAAGCCTACAATGGCAGTTCCTAAAACAAAAAACATCCCTAAAATAAATACCCATTTACTTTTGCCTAAATATTGAAATAATCGAAATGATTTTTTAAAATTCTCAATAGATAATTTTGCTTTAGGGATATCATCAGTAGCTTCGTGCTTTACACCAGTAGCTTTTGCCATTTTTACAGTAATTTAGATCGCAAATGTACTGTTTTAGCTTGGCTTAAAAAGATAATTTTATATTAATTTAGCATTAATTCAATAAAAAATTTGCGCCTTTATAAAAAACATATATCTTTGCAGTCCAAAATTTAAAATAGTTAACATTAAATATTTAATATCATGAAACGTACGTTCCAACCATCACAAAGAAAAAGAAGAAACAAACACGGATTTCGCGA
>JANYGR010000283.1 GCA_025359355.1 Bacteroidota bacterium
TAGGACCAGGCGAAGAAGTTGATTTGCCTGTAACTGTTTTTGCTATGGAGAAAAAAGTGAAACAAGCAGTAGTAACAGTAACAACCGATAAATTTATTCAAACACTTAATGGTAATTCGCAAACGGTTATGTTTAATGCTATTGGCGATAAGGTTATTAATTTTAAATTGAAATTAAAAGATATGTTGGGTGTTTCAAAAGTAACCATAACAGCTAAGGGCGCTGGAGAAATTACTTCTGAAACCATTGAAATTGCTGTAAGAGCAAACAATCCAACAATGACAAATGCTGATGAATTTGTATTAAGCGCTTCTAAAAATTTAAACGCTACATACACACCACTTGGTATAAGTGGCACTAATAAAGCGTATTTAGAACTATCTACTTTACCGAGTATTAATTTATCTCAGCGTTTCGAATACTTAGTGCAATATCCGCATGGTTGTGTGGAGCAAACGACGTCTTCTGTATTTGCTGGTTTATTTTTAAATGACATTACTGATTTAAGTGCTAATCAAAAAACATTTATTGATCAGTCGGTTAAAGCGGCCATCAATCGTTTGAAAGGTTTCCAAACTAATAGTGGTGGCTTATCTTATTGGCCGGGCTTGAATGAAGCGGATGAGTGGGGAACAAATTATGCGGGGCATTTTTTAATTGAAGCGAAAACAAAAGGTTATACCTTGCCTTATGGATTGTTAGACAATTGGAAAAAATATCAAAAACTTAAAGCGCAAAATTTCACGAGTAATAAAAATACAAGTTATTACGGAGAAGATTTAACGCAAGCTTACAGGCTTTATACGTTAGCATTAGCAGGTGCTCCAGAGTTAGGTGCGATGAATCGTTTAAAAGAAAACGCTAAATTATCTAACGAAGGCAAATGGCGTTTGGCTGCGGCTTATGCATTAGTAGGACAATTAGATGTTGCTAAAAAAATGGTGTATAACCTGCCATCTACAACGAAGTCGTAT
This sequence comes from Bacteroidota bacterium, assembly GCA_025359355.1. Classification (GTDB taxonomy): domain Bacteria; phylum Bacteroidota; class Bacteroidia; order B-17B0; family Aurantibacillaceae; genus UBA4416. Next base: position 975 of record JANYGR010000283.1, read on the forward strand.
TTAGATTATTATTATACTTTCGGGAGTAGCGAGCGAGATGAAGCGATGATTTTAGAAACTATGACGTTGTTAAAAGACAATAACAATGCCTTTTTAAAAGTAAAATCCTTAGCCACTAAATTAGGGAATAGCGACTATTGGTTTAGTACACAATCTACCGCCTACTGTTTAATGGCTATTAGTAAGTATGCTAAAATAAGTGGAGATCAATCTAACATGAGTGCCGATGTGAAAATTGGTAATGAAAGCATAACGGTTTCTGACTTTTCAAAAACGAAATTCAAAATGCTTCCGTTCAAAAATGCAAATGCATCAGCTCCAATAAAAGTAAATGTAAAAGGAACAGGCACATTGTTTGCGCGCCTTGTAAAACAAGGGATTCCGAAGGCTGGTAACGAAGTAGATAAATTCAGTAATTTGGAGTTAGTTGTGAATTACAAAACACTGAACGGTAATGCTATTGATGTTGCTAATTTAGAACAAGGCACTGATTTTATGGCTGAGGTCACGATTAAAAATCCTGGAGTAAGAGGGATGTATCGTAATCTGGCTTTATCACAGATATTTGCGAGTGGTTGGGAAATTCGTAATCAACGCTTAGATAATATTACATATTTAAAAGGCGATATTCCAACCTATCAAGATATAAGAGATGATCGGGTTTATAGTTATTTTGATTTAGGCGTGGGGGCTATTAAAACTTTTAAAGTAATGCTAAATGCAAGTTATACAGGCTTGTATTATTTGCCAGGTGTAAGTTGTGATGCTATGTATGATAATAGTATTTCGGCGCACGTAGCAGGTAAATGGGTGAGTGTGAAAAAACAAGGAGCGATTCAGTAAGATGTAATTGGGCTTATTAGATTTTCAAAACCTAATAAGCTTGATATAAATTATACATACCTATAATTCCTTTAAACAGAAGCGCTGCAAAGGTATGAGAGTTGGTTAATGACCTATTTCTTAATTTTTATAGCTAAGCCAACTTGCACAAGTGCGGAGTTGTCCCAACCTAGTTCGAAATACGTTGCTATTTGTTTGGTCCAATAATATCTTGCGCCTAAACTAATTGCTAAATATAAAATCGGTTGTTTAGTGATTGTACTGGCATCTATTTTTCCAATAGGACCTAACCGTGATTGACTAT
>JANYGR010000287.1 GCA_025359355.1 Bacteroidota bacterium
GGCTTTTTACGCGAAGAAAAAATGGATATGGCTTTTCGCCTTGACTTTTGTTTCTTTTGGTTAAGCAAAAGAAAATAAAAAAATCCCGAAGTATCGGGACTGTTTTTATTGAAGAGTCATTTTTATTCATTATAAGCAAAAAGAAACTTAAAATTTATCGAAGAAATGTTCTTCTACATCAAAGGTTGATTTAATACCCACTTGCTTGTAATCAGATTCTAACCATTTAGCTGCTGTTTGACGCCCACGTTCTTTTAAATCTAATAAAAAAGGCCATGAAGTGTTCATTTTACTACTGTAACTTAGCTGACTTAAAGCATCGTAACCAGAAATAGTATGAACAAAAATTTCTCTATTTTGCTTTTCGTCTGATTTTAAAATTCCATTTCTTAATAACTCATTGCGATAATGTATTAATTTCATTTCGTTAATTAAACTACTATTAAATGAAATTTCATTCACGCGATCCGCAATATCTCTGGCACTTGTAGGTACAGAACTAATATTGATTGAATTAATTTTGATTAAAACGATGTCGTGTAAATTGGTATTGGTAATCAAAGGAAAAATCGGAGGGTTTCCCATATAACCCCCGTCCCAATAATATTCTCCATCGATTTGAACTGCCTGAAATAACATAGGCAAACAAGCTGATGCTAAAACAGCATCTACTGTAATATCTTTATTACTAAATATTTTTGCTCTGTTTGTTTTAACGTTAGTAGCGCAAATAAATAATTTTTTCTTGTTGTAAATTTGTAACTCTTTAAAATCAATTAAATCAGTAAGAATGTCTCGTAATGGGTTATAATTAAAGGGATTAAAATTATAAGGCGACATATATTGAGTCATATTATTAAATAACATATACCCAGGAGAATTGTGCATATCCCCATTACTATATACTTTGTCAAATCCACTCGGCTGAAAAAAACTACCAGATTGGGCAACTTTACGCCAAAGTGTTTCTAATAATTCTTTCGCTTTTTTAGGTCCGCCAACATGTAGGCCATAAGCGCATGTTACCGCATTAACAGCTCCGGCACTGGTTCCGCACATTGCATCTGCAACGATATGGTCAGCTTCCAAAAGCTTATCTAAAACTCCCCATGTAAAAGCACCATGAGCGCCACCACCTTGCAGGGCTATACCTACTTTTTTAATATCAGAATGACTCATTTATTAAGAAATACTACTTATGTAATGTTAAACCAATTTAGCATTATTATAGACTACCAAATATAACTAAATAACTTAATTATCAAAATTAAATAAGACGAGTGCTGTTTATCCATAGATTAAGCTAATCGCCAATAATATGCTTATAAATTTTCCTTAATAAACTTAAGCATTTTAGTATATAAATGATTACGCGTTAAGCCACCACTAATACCATGGTTTTTGTTTGGATAGGTCATGAAATCAAAAGGGATATTATTCTTAACTAACTCATTAGCTAATTCCATTGAATTTTGATAATGTACATTGTCATCACCACTTCCATGAACTAATAAAAATTTCCCTTTGATGTTCTTTGTAAAATTCACTGGTGAGTTATCTTCATATCCGCTTTTATTATCTTGTGGTTTACGTAAAAAACGCTCAGTATAAATGTTATCATAAAATTTCCAATTGGTTACTGGAGCAACAGCAATAGCCGCTTTAAAATAGTCAGATCCCTTTGTAATTAGTAAGGACGCCATATAACCACCAAAACTCCAACCCATAAAGCCTATACGTGATTTATCAGCATAAGGTAATGAACCTATGTATTTTGCTGCATCAATTTGATCCAAGGTTTCTAATTTACCTAACTGTAAATAAGTACTGTTTTTAAAGGCTGTACCTCTTCCAAAAGTTCCTCTGCCATCCACACACACAACAATATATCCTTCTTGATTTAATAAAGAATGCCACCAAAATTCGAATCCAGCCCATTCATTATTACATTTATTAGAACCAGGACCATTGTATGCAAACATGTAAACTGGGTATTTTTTAGAAGCATCAAAATGTTGTGGTTTCATCATCCAACCATTTAATTCAATACCTTCTGTGTTTTTAAATGTAAAGAATTCTTTGGTCGAAACAGGATATTCTTTAAGCTTGTTTTTTAAGAGGGTATTATCTTCGAGTACTTTTATTAATTTACCATCAGCACTATGTAATTCATATACAGGAGGTGTATTCGCATTAGAATAAGAGCTGACATAAAATTTTAATCCTGCACTAAAATTGGCGCTAGATGTGCCTTGCTGAGGAGATAATCTTTTTTTAGACGAACCATCTAATTTAATACTATATACATCTCTGTTTATTTGACCTTGTTCAGTTGATACATAATACAGTGTTTTAAGCGATTCATCATAACCATAAAATGAAATCACATCCCAAGGTCCTTTAGTAATTTGATTAATTAATTTACCAGTATAATCATAATAATATAAGTGATTATAATTATCTTTTTCACTACTCCATATAAATCCTTTATTATTGGGTAAAAACGTTAAATCATCTGTAATGTCAACGTAAGTTTTTGATTCGTCTGTTAATACTATTTTCGCAATTCCATCATTCGCATTCGCATATAACAATTCAACTTTATTTTGTAAACGGTTTAGTCGTTGCAATGATAAGGTATTTACATCGCTGGTCCATTTAATGCGAGGAATATAAATATCCGTTTCTTTACCAATGTCTACAGTGGTTGTTTTAGAGCTTAGTACATCATAAACATGAACAGATAAAATAGAATTATCTTCGCCTGCTTTAGGATATTTAAAAGTTACAACTGATGGAAAGAACAATGAAATTAAAAATGGTTGGGCTGATTGGGTTTACGAGGAAGAATTTAGTAAAGCAGATTATTTTGAATGGAATTCGGATGGTTCTAAATTAGCTTTTGTACGTTTTGATGAGAGTCGTGTAAAGGAGTATAGTTTCGATACTTACAACAACCATTTATATCCTGATAAAGTAACTTTTAAATATCCTAAAGCAGGCGAAGATAATTCTATTTTATCTGTTCATGTTTATGATGTACTAAGCTCTAAAACAACCACTGTAGACATTGGT
>JANYGR010000298.1 GCA_025359355.1 Bacteroidota bacterium
TTAGTATTGATGCCCGGAATATTATATGGAGCGCCTGGCCAAGAATGTCCACCGCCAATAATTTTATAAAATTCAACGGTGCTACCTAAATTTCCTCCGCTGTATACATAATGTTCGGCCGTGCAATTATCAGTAGTGCTTGTGTTAGACACATTACTAAAGGCCGCTGTAGGATTGCAATTATTTTTAGTTACCCAATATTTTACTACAGAGTCAATTGGAACCATACCTTGTGATAAGTTACCTGTATAAGGCACTGTTGCATCAGCTGTTCCATGAATTTGCATGACAGGCACTGGTCGTGTGGGATGGCAATAGCTTCCGTATTGCGTCGTAAAGATACTGCCTGTTACCGAAGCAATAGCAGTAATGCGGTTGCTTAATTCACAGGCTAAGGTATGGCTCATAAACCCGCCATTACTCATGCCTGTAGCATATACTCGGTTTAAATTAATGTTGTATTGCAATTTTAAGGAATCAATTAAGTGAGATAAGAAACCGATATCATCTACGCCTGTCGAGTATAAACCTGCGTTCCAATATCGTTGACCAGATGAAAAAGTACCATTGGGATACACCATTAAAAAATTGGCTGTATCAGCTATTGGTGCAAAGTTGCTATACAATTGTTGTTGTAGCGCATTACTGGTATAACCATGCAAATTAATAATTAACGGGCGAGCAGTAGCTCCTGTATAAATAGCAGGCACATACAATCTGTAGCTGCGCCACATTCCTCCCGAATAGATACTATCTACAACAGTGGTTTGTGCATTAAAGGAAAAAGTAGATAGTAAAATGGTAATTGCAAGTAGATTTTTTTTCATGAAATATTATATTGAAGATTGAAAATTGTTAAGTTAAATTTTGCTTGTAAGAAAACGTAGTGTCTGATAAGAAAAATTCAAGTTCGAGGCTTGCGAAGTCTTTAAATAATGGGAGTTTGCTTTCTGCAAATGACCATTTTTAAGGCGAGCATAACGAAGAAATTGAAGTTTTCTTACTGACACTAAATATACAAAAATAAAGCCTAATTGAACCTAATATTTTAGTGGCTAATTATGGTTAAAAATAGTACATTCGATCTCTTAAAATGTAACCACTATGGCAAAATTTAAAAAACAAGATGCGCTTGATTATCACTCTCAAGGCAGACCCGGAAAAATTGAAGTAATTCCTACTAAACCGTATAGTACTCAAAGAGATTTAACGTTAGCATACTCGCCTGGTGTGGCTGAGCCTTGCTTAGAGATTGAAAAAAATGCAGAAGATGCGTATAAATATACTGCTAAAGGAAATTTAGTAGCTGTTATTTCTAATGGTACTGCGGTACTTGGCTTAGGCGATATTGGAGCATTAGCATCTAAGCCTGTAATGGAAGGTAAAGGTTTATTGTTTAAAATATTTGCAGATATTGATGTCTTTGATATAGAAGTAGACACTAAAAACATTGACGAATTTGTAAATACCGTAAAAAATATTGCTTGCACGTTTGGCGGCATTAATTTGGAAGATATTAAAGCACCTGAATGTTTTGAAATTGAACGTCGTTTAAAAGAAGAATTAAATATTCCGTTAATGCACGATGATCAGCATGGTACAGCCATCATCTCATCAGCAGGATTATTAAATGCCGTAGAGATTTCTGGTAAAAAAATGAGCGAAGTTCGTTTAGTAATTAATGGAGCTGGCGCATCTGCCAACTCTTGCGCTAAAATGTATATTGCTGTTGGTGTTAAAAAAGAAAATATTTTAATGTTGGATAGCAAAGGCGTTATTCATAAAAAAAGAACAGACCTCGATCAATACAAAACATTTTTCGCATCCGATAATACCAGTAAAAACACCTTAGAAGAAGCCATTAAAGATGCTGATGTGTTTGTGGGTTTATCAAAAGGAAATGTGTTAACACAAGACATGGTTCGTTCTATGGCACCAAATTGTATTGTGTTTGCGTTAGCTAATCCAACACCTGAAATTCCTTATGATGACGCTATTGCAGCTCGCCCTGATATTATTGTAGCTACAGGAAGAAGCGATCATCCTAATCAAGTAAATAACGTATTAGGATTTCCTTTTATTTTTAGAGGAGCGTTGGATGTACGCGCAACCTGCATTAACGAAGAAATGAAATTAGCGGCTGCTTTGGCTATTGCATCTTTAGCAAAAGAAAGTGTACCTGATTATGTAAACTTGGCTTACGGAAATACGAACTTATGTTTTGGTACAGAATATATAATTCCTAAACCCATTGATAACCGTTTGATTTCTACAGTGAGCTCTGCTGTTGCAAAAGCCGCTATTGCAAGTGGCGTAGCAAAACGCATCATTACCGATTGGGATGCCTATGGT
>JANYGR010000334.1 GCA_025359355.1 Bacteroidota bacterium
ATGTCCGTTATCAAATACCATTTAATGACTTACATTGATTTATTTAAATTCCTCAAAAATCCTGAAGCAAATTGGGATATTTTAAACAACATCAATCAAACTAAATTAGACTTATTTGATACATAGGGGGCTTCGCTTTCGTAAATTAAAATACAGTTCAATAAAATCAACCTTCTTAAAAGGTTCAAATATTAATTTGTACTTTTATCGGACAACAATGTTTAAAAAACTAAAAAATCAACCAAGCTATTTCTAAAACCCTCTTGCTTTTGTTCGAAACCTTAAATTTTATACTTCCTTTTCAATAAATATAACACCTACTTTTTCTAACTCTTCTAACATGGGTTCGTATATTTCCTTTACAATAGGGATTTGTACGCCATATAATTTGAATTGACCAGTTAAAAAATTCTTAACAGAGATGGCTAAAGGTAAGCCTACTGTTTTGGCCATAGCCGTGTGCACTTCATCATCACCTATTACAACGAGTGATGAATTTAATTTATGAGGCTTTCCATTCAATTCATATTCAAATTGATGTTGCATCACAATCATATCTTTATCTCCTGGTTTCAATAACCATTTTTCTTCTAAAAGATGTTGCAATAATTCGGCTGGAGAGCCTTCTTTAAGCATAATTGGTTTGTTCGAAAACAACTCTAAATATTCTAATTTAGTCATTACCTCAGCATCTATTTCAGAACCCATGAATGCTATTAATTTATCTTTAACACTGAGTTTACCTGCGGGCAAAAACGAATTAATTAAATCAGTATATGTTAAGGAATTAGCTTGTTTAATTTTGTATGAATCATCCGTCAATCCTAATTTCACAAATACATTCCAAGCCTTACAATACCCTGCCATACGTAAAGTACCACGCAACATATCGTGCGCATCATTCAATCCATAAGGCTCTTTGTAGCCAATACTGTCGCGGTTTGCATAGGCATCAAATTGTCCGTAACCATCAACTTCAATTTGGCAAATTTGAGTATATAAACGATTGTAAGGAATAAATTTCAAATGACCATCTTCTATAAATTGTGCAGTGCCTTGCCCTGCCAATATCACATTACGAGGATTCCAACTGAATTTATAACCCCACGGATTATCATTACTTTCTGGCGCTACTAAACCTCCACAAAACGATTTAAAGCTGGTAATTTTCCCTCCTTTAGATTTAATCTCATCAATCACTTTCATAGCAGAAGCATGATCAATACCTGGATCTAAACCACACTCGTTTAATAACAATATCTGTTTTTGTTTCGCTTCGGCGTCTAATTCTTTCATCACATCGCTCACATAACTAGCAGTAGCAAGGTGTTTACCTAATCTAACACAATCGCGAGCTACATCACCATGCATAAAGGCAGGCAACATCGATATCACAAAATCTGATTCAGAAATCAAAGAGGCTCTCAATGCTTCGTTAGTCACATCAAAGGCAACTGCCTTCGCACTATTTTTATACTTTTCTATTTTAGATTCTACCGCTGCTTTATTAGCATCCGCAATGGTTACATGCCATTGGTGTGCTTCGGCATTAGATAATAAATAACTGATTAAACTCGATGATGAGCGTCCTGCTCCTATAATTAATATTCTAGTCATAATATAAGTTGTACGCAAAAATAACCTTAAATTCGTAAATTAAAATATTAATTATGTTTCGGAAAATTGGATTAGTTAGCGTACTTACATTTTTGATGATATGCCTATCAGCTCAACATAATTCGTTAGTTATATTTAGTGCCAATGGCGAACCTTTTTATTTATCGGTTAATCATGAATCGATTAATAAAACAGCACAATCAAATTTAAAAGTATTTGATATTTCTTCGGGTTGGAATTTCATTGAGATCAAAATGCCCAGTATTATCAAAGAACTCAGCTTTAAAGATTCTATTTTATTAAAAAGCAATCCCAAATTTTCTAACAAAGAATTTACTTACAGCCTAATTGAAAAAGACGGAAAGCTGCAACTCAAGTTTCAGTCTGTATCAGAACTCTCTGGTCCAGAAAAGCC
>JANYGR010000150.1 GCA_025359355.1 Bacteroidota bacterium
GGCTCATCTAAAATATATAACACGCCCACTAATTGCGAACCTATTTGCGTTGCTAGCCTAATACGCTGCGCTTCCCCGCCACTCAACGTTTTAGACGAACGATTGAGAGTAACGTAATCTAAACCTACTTCTAATAAAAAACCTATACGGGTTCTTATTTCTTTTAATACTTCTTTCGCTATCACGTTTTGTGATTTCGTTAAACGTTTTTCAACATCTTTAAACCAATCTCCTAAAATATTAATATCCATTTCGGATAATTCGGCAATATTTTTACCATCAATTTTAAAGTATAAAGATTCCTTTTTTAATCGAGTGCCATTGCAAGTTGAACAATTAATTTTATTAGTGAAACCTTCTACCCAACGTAACATGGCTGGTGATGGGTCTTCTTCGGCTTGTTTAGCGATGTGAGTGGCAATGCCATCAAAGGAAGTACTATAACCATTGGCGTTAGTATCTGACTTAATGGTAAATAATTCTTCACTACCATTCAATAAAATATTAATGGCTTCTTCTGGAATATCTTCAAAGGGAGTATCTAAATTAAATTTATATTTTTCGCCAATGGCTTCTATTTGTTTAAATACCCAAATGCCTTTAGCAGGACCAAGTGGAGCAATCGCGCCTTTACGAATGGATATGCTTTGATTAGGAACTATTTTAGAAATATCGACTTCGGATACAACGCCTAAGCCATTGCATTTAGGGCAAGCACCATAAGGCGAGTTAAACGAAAATAAATTAGGCGCAGGCTCATCATAAGATATACCGCTGGTTGGACACATGAGGTGGCGGGAGAAAAAGACTGCCCCTCCAACCTCCCCAAGGGGGAGGCTTTTAGAACGACCATCTTTTATTTTTTTTGTGGCTTTGCCACTCTCCCCATCGGGGAGAGACGGAGAGGGGCTTGTTACCATAATTGTTCCCTTACCTTGTTTCATGGCAGTTTGAAGGGATTGGTATAATCGAGGTTTAATATCTTTGGTTATTTCTAAACGATCAATAACAATTTCGATATCATGTATTTTATAACGATCGAGTTGCATTTTGGGAGTAATATCTACAATTGCACCATCGATGCGCATTTTAGTAAAGCCTTTTTTACGAACTTCTTCAAACAGCTCTCGGTAGTGGCCTTTACGACCTTTAACAACGGGCGCTAATAAATTTATTTTTTTGGAATGGTATTTTTCTAAAATTAAATCGATGATTTGATCATCGCTGTAACGCACCATTTTTTCTCCGGTAACATACGAATAAGCCTCGCCAGCGCGCGCATAGAGCAATCGCAAAAAATCGTATATCTCTGTAATAGTACCAACAGTAGAGCGTGGATTTTTATTGACTGTTTTTTGTTCGATAGATATAACGGGACTTAAGCCTGAAATTTTATCTACATCAGGGCGCTCCATATTACCCAAAAACTGACGAGCATAACTCGAAAAACTTTCTATGTAACGTCGTTGTCCTTCGGCATAAATTGTATCAAAGGCTAATGAAGACTTGCCGCTACCGCTTAAGCCAGTTAAAACCACTAATTTATTTCGTGGAATAGTTAAGGATATATCTTTAAGGTTGTGCGCACGTGCGCCAATAATTTCGAGTTGTTCTTCTTCCATGAGGAATGTCAGTTAGGGCTGTGATGTTAATCCTTATTATATATCCTATAACAAGCTAAGTTTAAGTAGGTTTAAAATTAAAGATTTTATGGTTGCATAACTCGTTTTTTTTGAACAACCATGTTAAACTTTGTGAGTCTAATTCTGTTATTTAAAATAATTCAAAAAAATGTATCGGAAACTTGCAAGTCAAAAAAAGTTTCCATAGTTTTGTGCCGTCAAATAAAATGAAACCACAAGAAAAAATATTAAAAACGGCTTTAGATTTATTTTTTAAATTCGGTATAAAGCGCGTCACGATGGACGAAATAGCCAAAGAGCTAGGGATGTCTAAAAAAACAATTTATCAATTTTATAAAGAAAAAGATGATATCGTCAATCAATTGTGTGACATAGAAATGTGCAGACACGAACAAGAATTTGAGGAAACACATAAAAAATCAAAAGATCCGGTGCATGAAATTATGCTTTTGTCGGAACAAATGACCGATATGATGCAGCATATTAACCCTGTTTTCTTTTTGGATATGCAAAAATACTATCCTACAGCCTTACAGCGATTTCAGAAATTTAAAAGGGAATATGCTTTTAATCAAATTAAGCGAAATATCGTCAAAGGGAAAGAATTAGGCGTTTACAGAGATGACATCGATCCAGATTTTGCTTCTAATTACCGACTTAATCAAGTTGACATGTTTATGTTTGGAAAAACGACTTATGCATTTGATAAAATATCATTTACAAAAGCACATGAGTTGTTATTAGATATGTTTGTTCACGGGGTATGTACCATCAAAGGGCATAAGCTGATTAATAAATACAAACAAATAAAAGAAGAAGATTAACATTAATAAACAATAAATTGGATATGATAAATTACACTAAAAAAATCACCTTGTTGCTTACATTAGCTTTAGTAGCTTTTAAAGCTAATGCTCAGCAAACATCGAGTAATAATTTTAGCTTACAACAAGCTATTGATTATTCATTGAAAAATAGTCCTAATTACTTAAATGCGGATTTGGATTTGAAAAATGCAGAATACAAACGCAAAGAAATTACTGGTTTAGGTTTACCACAAGTGAATGGAAGTGTTGATTTGAAAGATTATTTAGCAATTCCAACATCGTTATTACCAGGGCAAATTTTTGGAGCTCCTGCGGGAACCTTTATCCCAGTTAAGTTTGGTACTAAATATAATGCTACTGCAGGTTTAAGCGCATCACAACTTATATTTAGTAGCGATTATATAGTTGGATTAAAAGCAGCTAAAGAATTTATTAATCTTTCTAAAATTAATGTGCAACGTAGTAGAGTAGATTTAACAGCGGCTGTATCTAAAGCATATTATAATGTGTTAGTTAATAGAGAACGTATTAAGTTATTGGATATTAATATTGAGCGTTTACAAAAATTATATAACGACACAAAAGCCCTTAATCAACAAGGGTTTGTAGAGCAGATTGATGTAGAGCGCTTAGAAGTTCAGCTAAATAATTTAAAAACAGAAAAAGAAAAAACAGATCGTTTAATTGGGTTATCCGAAAATTTATTAAAGTTTCAAATGGGTTATAAAATTGGTGACGCTATTAGTTTAACAGATTCCTTGGCGATCAATAATAAAGAAGTAAGCACACTTAGTTCTGGTAAAATTGATATTACCAAACGTAGCGATTATCAATTGTTACAAAGCCAGCAATCATTAAATAAATTGGATGTCAAACGACAACGAATGGGTTATTTACCTACGTTAGCTGCTTATGGATCCTTACAGTATAATGCTCAACGTCAAAAATTTGATTTTTTTGACGGTAGTCAATCTTGGTTTAACATTGCTTTAATTGGTGGAACTTTAAACTTTAATGTTTTTGATGGACTTCAGCGTCACAATAGAGTTCAACAAGCTAAAATAGCTGTTTTAAAAGGAGAAAATACCTTAAAAAATATTGAAATGGCGGCTGAATTAGAAGCCAGCATTGCAGATATTTCATACACCAATGCTTATGCATCTTTGCAAACTCAAAAGCGAAACATGGTATTAGCACAACATGTTTTTGATGTGTCTCAGAAAAAATTTACTGAAGGCGTTGGTAGTAATTTAGAAATAACAACTGCAGAATCATCCTTAAAAGAAGCTCAAACAAATTATTACAATTCAGTGTATGATATGATTGTAGCAGAAATAGATTACAAAAAAGCAACTGGAACTTTAATTAAATAATTTAATAAACAAACAATTTAAAAGTATATAAAACAAAAGATATGAAAACAAAATTCTTATACATAGCCTTAGCCTCTTTAGTAGTAGCGTCTTGCGGTACACCTGATAAAAAAGCAGAACTCGAAAAATTAAGAACTGAAAAAGCAGCGCTTGAAACCAAGATTACTACCTTAGAAGAAGAACTTGCTAAATCAGATACAACAAAACAAAAATTAGTAGACGTAGTCGCAATGCCATTAGCATTGCAATCGTTTAAAACATATATCGAAGTACAAGGTAGAATTGATGCAGACGAAAACGTGTCATTATCAACTGAAATGCCTGGAACTATTACTAAAATAAACGTAAAAGTAGGGCAAGAAGTAAGTAAAGGGCAAGTATTAGCTGAAACAGATTCACGTACGACGCAACAACAAATTGCTGATATGCAAACCAATTTAGAATTAGCAACTCAAGTTTATCAAAAACAAAAAAATCTTTGGGATCAAAAAATTGG
>JANYGR010000395.1 GCA_025359355.1 Bacteroidota bacterium
ATACCTTTGCAGTGCGGTTCTATTTCTTTGATACGTTTAGCATCTATTATTTCAATGCCTTCCACGCCATTTGCTATACCATTGGCAAATACTTTGTTCATGTGCGCTAATTCGCTTTCTTCGGTAGCTACTATAATTTTACCACATAAATCATGTGGGATATTGTGTGTTTTTACAAAGTCCATTAATTCTCGACGTCCTTCTACACACTTAATCGCTTTATAAGAACCCGGTTTGTAATAAATACCTGAGTGGATTATGTTTGAGTTATGTTTAGTTTGGTGAGCGGCGACTTCTTTTTCTTTTTCAAGAACTAAAATAGTTTTATGAGGATGTTGAAGTGTTAGTTTATAAGCGGTTGCTAAACCAACGATGCCGCCTCCAACTATAATGATATCGTAATTTGTAGTACTCATTAGGTAATGATTGTTATTTGGTCAAATATAATATTATTGATTTGGATTTTCAATACATAGAACAAAGAGTTATTGATTTCTATTAGGGATATTTAATTGAATAGTTAAAAACATTTTGTGAAAATAATTGTATTACCTAATCTCTTTGTGTAACTCTGTTGCTCAATAAACTAGGTAATTAAATAAAACAACAATGAAAATTATTTGTATAGGTCGTAACTACGCCGAACACGCGAAAGAATTAAATAATGCTATTCCTACTGAGCCTGTATTTTTTATGAAACCGGATACCGCTTTATTAAAGGATGGCGAACCTTTTTATTATCCTGATTTTACCAAAGATTTACATCACGAAATTGAAATTGTTCTTAAAATTAATAAAGTGGGTAAACATATAGAACCTCAATTTGCAAATAAATACTATGATGAAATAGGGCTCGGCGTTGACTTTACTGCCAGAGATTTACAAACGATTGCTAAAGAAAAAGGATTGCCTTGGGAAAAAGCGAAAGCCTTTGATGGTTCTGCGCCACTTGGTAAATTCGTCAATAAATCAACGTTGGGGAATTTAGCAGATCTTCATTTTGAATTAAAAATAAATGGGCAATCTCGTCAAGTTGGTAGCACTAAAGATTTGTTATTTAGTTTCGACGCCATCATTTCTTACGTGTCAAAATTTGTGACACTTAAAGTAGGCGATTTAATTTATACTGGCACACCATCTGGCGTAGGCCCCGTAAATATTGGCGATAAACTACAAGGTTATATCAGTGGCGATTTATTTTTAGAATTTGAAGTAAAGTAATTATTATTATTTGTAGAAAAATATCTATAAAAAATTAAATTAAACTAAAGTACTTTAACGTCAGATTTAATGTAACTTTATATCGTCTTAAATTACCCTCACATGAAAAAAATAAATGTTGCCATTAATGGCTTCGGACGCATCGGACGCGTTTTTTTTAGAATTGCATTTGAAAACCCAAATATCAATATCGTTGCAATTAACGATATTACAGATTCAAAAACCTTAGCACATCTTTTAAAATACGATTCCGTTCATCGGAAATTTAATGCAGAAGTAAAACACGATACCAATCACTTGTATGTTAATGGTAAAGAAATTAAAATATTTGCATCTAAAGATCCTGAAAATTTACCATGGAAAAACTTAGATATAGACATCGTTATTGAATCAACCGGATTATTTTTAGATAAAGCTTCTGCAAAAAAACACTTAATTGCTGGTGCAAAAAAAATTATATTATCTGCTCCAGCTAAAGACGATGACATCAAAACAATCGTATTAGGAGTTAATGATGAACTCTTAACAAAAGAGGACGTGATTGTTTCTAATGCGTCTTGTACCACTAACTGTGCTGCACCAATGCTTAAGGTTTTAAAACAATGGGGCATTGAAGAAGCTTATGTAACCACGGTGCACTCATACACGGGCGATCAACGCCTGCACGACGCACCACACAAAGATTTACGAAGAGCACGTGCAGCTGCAATGAGCATCATTCCAACTAGTACTGGAGCAGCAAAAGCTTTAGGTAAAATTTTCCCTGACTTAGAAGATAAATTAGGCGGTTGCGGTATGCGTGTTCCTGTACCTGATGGCTCATTAACCGATATTACATGCGTATTAACTCAATATCCAAGTGTTATACAAATTAACGAGGCGTTTTTAAAAGCGGCTAAAGCAGATTTAAAAGGTATTTTAGAATATACGGAAGATCCTTTGGTTTCAACGGATGTTATTGGAAACGGTCACTCAGTAGTATTTGATTCTGATTTTACAAGCGTAGTAGGTAATCTTGTAAAAATTATTGGCTGGTATGACAATGAATTTGGTTATAGTAGCCGCTTAGTTGATCTCGTTTTAAAAATGGGACAGATATAAAACAACTGAACATCCTAAGATTGCGGTCGTAATCTCTCTTGGAATCATAATCTATACAGTACCATAATAAATTTTTATGGTGTGGGCTTTAATTTTTTTTCTAATCAACAATCTATTTCAGCTTACTATCAATATTAATGGCATTTGTAAATAGCTTTAGAACGCTAAACAAGAAAACTAAGTAACTATCCAATTTAACTATATTCATTTATAGTTAAGGCATGTGCATTTTATTTATTCAGTAAATAATTTTTATGTTTTTTACTAAACGTAGATTATTTTATAAAACACAAATACAGTTAAGGATCATATCCTACCACTTACCAATAAAAACTAACCACTTATGAGTTTGTGTTATTTATTTTAGGTTAATAGACTTAACCTTACTATAGAAATCAATTAAACTATTTATTATGAAAACACACTTACTCCTTTTTAGCGTTATGATAGCGATTAACGCAAATGCACAAACAGTGTCGAAATACTTAGATGTCAATCAGGTGAAGGCACTCGTTTTTAATAGCAGCGATATGCATTGGGATCTTTTTGGAACTGGAAATGCGGCCTACGAAGTACCAGTTGGCAGTGGATTAAATTCTGACTTTGCTGCTTCTCTTTGGATTGGCGGCTACGATCAGTTTGGACAACTATATACTGCAGCTCAAACGTACAGACAAGATGGTATGGACTTTTGGCCTGGACCATTGGATACGATCAATGCTTCCGTTTCTTCCACAACGTCTAATCAATACGATAAAATTTGGAAAATTAATAAGCCAGATGTTTCTGCCTTTATCACAAACTTTGCCAGTGGAAATGTTCAAAATGGATCTTATACACCAGTAGCTGATATCCTATCTTGGCCGGCACATGGAACCGGGAATAATAGCAAGCAATTAGCTCCCTTTGTAGATGCCAATAATAATGGCATTTACGACCCATTAGTTGGCGGTGATTATCCTGAAATGAAAGGCGATCAAATGTTATATTATATTTTCAATGATAATTTGAATGTACATGCTGCATCTGGTGGAAAACGTATGGGATTAGAAATACATGCAACCGCTTATGCCTATGGTGGAAGTGCTTATGCGAGTAGTTATCCTTATTTGAATTTTACCACATTTTACAATTATAAAATTATTAATAGAAGTGCTAATGATTATAGCAATGTGTACCTTTCTTTGTGGACTGACGCAGACCTCGGATATTATGGCGATGATTACATTGGTTGCGATGTACAAAATAATTTCGGTTACATTTATAATGGTGATAACTATGATGAAACAGCATTTGGAACTCTTGGTTATGGTTCTTATCCACCAGCTGCCGGTTACCAAATTTTAAAAGGTCCATTTACCGATGCCTTTGATGGAATTGATAATAACAGAAATGGCGTTATTGATGAAGCTTGCGAACAAGCGCTCTTAAGTAAGTTTGATTATTTTAATAATAATTTAGCAGGAGTACCATTACAAACTTGTGATCCTCTAAATGCCATTCAAGTTTTCCAATACATGACTAACACATGGAGAGATGGCACTCATTTTACTTGTGGAGGTAATGGATATGGAGGAACAGTGAATACTGATTTCGTTTACCCTGGAAACACCTATTCGACTTCGCCCTGCGGTAGTGCACCTTGGAGCGAAGTGACTGCTGGAAATGTACCTGGAGATAGAAGATATATCATGAGTTCTGGTCCATTTACATTTGAAGCAGGAAGTACAGAAGTACTTGAATACGCGCATTGTACATCTTTTGATAATACAAACCCTGTAGCAAAATTAAAATCGGATATGATGAATTTAAGAACATTTTATAATGTATTTACACCACCAAATACATGTAGTGCAGCTGTA
>JANYGR010000111.1 GCA_025359355.1 Bacteroidota bacterium
GGAGCAAACCGTGTGTTTGCAGCTGTAAATTATTTTATTGTTTTCCAGTTCTTAATACTCCACGATTCAATATTGTTTATCCCTAAAACAATGTCTTTCTTTATTAAGCCAACTGTGTCTACGAAATATAAATACGTGTCATTTGAAAATTCAGGCTGAATTTGATTGGCAGTTGTTATTTTAATTTTAGTAACATTATTGAAAGTAACTCCATTAATATTAATTGAATTTAAATTTGAGATAATTTCCATTCCACTAAATGTTGTCCCCACAATGCTATTTGCCATATAGATAGGTTGTCCGTCTTGCCCCCAAGTGCCACCACCATTCATTTTTATGAAATTATTTAATATGTAATAGTTATAATTTGTGTTATATGAAAAGCTTTTTAAATTGATTTTATAGTATTCAGATTGCACTCCACCAACTTGTCCGTGGACTTGCGGTGTTGTCCAAACCATGCCTGTCTCAGTACTTAATACACTAATACTATCAAAAACTCCTGTTGAGTCATTTTTATATACCCAATAACTATTGGCCTTTACTTCAAAAGGTTTAATGCTTTGTTGGATGTAGAAATATTTTGTCTCGGGGGTGGTGTCCGCAGTCGGTTGTTTGTCTTTATGGCATGCGTAAAAAGTCAAACAAAAAAGGAATATTAATAGTATTGAGTTCTTCATTTTTATTGCTGCTAACTACCTTATACGCGCTACATTATTCGCTTACATAACCTGTGTGTGTTGTATATACGCTACTCAGTAGCATCTTAATTATTTATAAAAATAATCATTTCTCACAAACTATCAAAGGGCAAAATAATGTTTTGAATACTCTTATTACAACCAGCCTTTATATTTCAGTTGTTTGATTATGTATATGCCCTAAAAACATTTTGCACGTGTTAAATGCGTGTTAGATATTTACGTACTCGGCACTTCTCCCAAATTTTTAGGAGATAAAATTAAGATTGGGAAATAATAACGGATTGTAGCTTTGCTTCGGCCGAATTAGAACTGATGACTATAGGAATATTTAAATAAAGATAAATGCTTAATGGGCTTTTGTCTGTCGTTAAAATGAATTGCCCTCGCATACTGAAGTCCAAGTTTCTGTTTCTCGTTTTATAATTTGTCCGCTTACTGCATTTATTAATATAAATCTATGAATAGTTTCTCTAAGTTTCGTCCCGACAACAGAAGGTTTTTCAACTCTCCAAACAAAAGTATTTTCACTGTCCAAATAATCTAATGAAATATTCAAAAGTCTGCCAGGAAATATCGTGTCTTTTTCTGCAATTAATTTCGTATTGCATACACTTATTATTTTGTCGAACCGTCCACTTTTATAATTTGGCAACTGGTCGCTTGAAATAATATTTCCGTCTTTGTCCAGCACAACTGAAAGGTAATATCTTATACTGTCCTGAACAATGAAATAATATTGTATAGCATATTTTACTCGTCTATCACTTGTTTTACTTATCCAACCTTTTTGTTTCTTGATTTCCTTATATTTTTTGAAGTCTACAACTTGGCATGAGTAGTAATTAAGCTTTTTATAAAACTCGATGCCAACTCGTTCAAGTAGATATTTTTTAGCATTGTCTTTAATTGTCTGCGGTAAATGCAATGTATCAGTTTCTTCATAAGGGCAGTTAACAACCATTTCAAAATGACTTTTGTTACAATTCTGGCATTCTATTTCCTCGTCGCTACACTTTAATTTTAAGTCTTGCGAAAAAACCGTTAAGGAAACAGTCAAAAGAATCGATATAAATACTGTCGTCTTTAGCATTGGCTATAACTACATTATATCACTTACACAACATGCGTGTGTTGTATATGTACTACTCAGTAGCATCTTAATTATTTATAAAAATAATCATTTCTCACAAACTATCAATTGGAAATATAATGTTTTGAATACTCTTATTGCTTACCTGCCTTTATATTTCAATTGTTTGATAATGGCTATGCCCTAAAAATATTTTTCACTTACGTAATTACTATTAACTCAACTTCTGATAGGTTTGCCACCAACGATCAGGAATCTCATTATTGACGGCTAATTCATAATCTTTATAAGAGCACGGCAACAACGTATGTCGTTCAAACTTCAAGCCTTTACTTGGTGGGTAAGGGATTTCCATCCACCAGCGGTTTGTTTTTTTACTTTTAAAAAAATTAATTTCATATTTTTCATCCTGTAATACCACATGAAATTTGACATAATCGGGATTTGTACGAGAAGGAAAATCTTGTTTACGAGAATAGAAGCCATCCATAAAACACCAGATCATTTGTGCTGCTAAGTTGCTTGTTTTACCTTGTGTATCATATTCTGGATTGATTTCATAAATTCCAACGGATGTTAATTTATCATTCATACCAGCGTAACGCATCATTTGGCAAGCTTCTTCGGAGTAAAAGCCATTTGGCTGCGCCATCGAATGAGCAGGCGCATCGCTATGCTTAATTGCCGAAATATCAAAACTCAACATGTCTGCATGTCTGATAATTGGCTCTGCTTCTTCAATCGCATCACGCACCTGACCTAAACGGTATGTATCAAAATATAATTTATTCATCATACCTAAGGATGTATGATCCACTAAATAGGTTTGATAACCAATGTTACTATAGTTAAATAAAAAGTTTGGTTGATGTAAAATAATTTTTCCTAAATAGGCAGTATTAGTAGTCTCTTCATCATGATTACCTAAATCAAAAGCGGCATCAACGGTTACTACATTAATGGTTTGTTCTAATTTTTCGTAACCTAAAAACTGTGCATACGTTAAGTCTTGACTTCCACCAATAATAATTGGCACAATGTTTTTTCGAACTAAATAATCTACAGTTGATTTAAGTGCATAATAGGTATCTTCTACATCATGCCCTGCTTCTATGTTTCCAAGATCGGCAATACGTGGCTTAAAACTTCCTGGATATAAAGAATATAAATAATCTCTTACTTTATTTGGCGCTAAAGCACAACCAATGTTTGTGTAAGCACGTCTATCTTCGCACACACCAACAATAGCCATATCGATTCCTTCCAACTCCGGAAAATCAGATTCGGAAGTATAACTTGTGATGTAATTTTTTAATTGATTTTCGGAAAAAATATCTGATGAAAGCTCAATGGTTTTAAAAAAATGTTGAATATCGCTCATAGTAATTTACTCTATTATAAAATGTAATAGAATAAATTTATTGATAAAGAGATTACAAGCATCGATTTAAATTCAAACTTATTAACGAAAGTACGTTAGTATATTAAAGTAATATATATGTTAATATGGTTGGGTTTAAAAACACTATTTAATTAAGAGTGTATCTAAAATTTTATCTTTTACAATGAAATTATAAATCATATCAGAGGCTTGTTTCAATATTACTTGCTTGGTATCTTTTTTTACGCCTAATAAACCAATCGCTTTTTCTGTAGCCTGCTGTTCATCTGCATTTTCAACTTTTTGTATAGCATCTGCTAGAGCTTCTATTCTTAACCCATTGTCTTTTAGAATACCTAATTCTTTAATAACCCAACTTAATGCAAAAAAAGAATCGCTATCATATTCCATGATTGCCGTGTTTTTAGGCTTAATTGGTAATTTATTGTAAGGTGAATTGACAATATCTTTTGTCAAATAAGTAGTAGTGTATTTTATTTTTTTTGAGGCTGGTTTGCTTTGAATCAATCCATTTAATGCTTGAGCGTAAATACTAATCCATCTTAATTTACGACGCATTTCATGAACTTCTGATTCTATTTCGGTAAATGAATAATTTAACTTCAGAGCAAATGATTTAATTTTTTCAATTTCTTTTTCAATTACATACCTTAATTCAGCAACATGTTCTTCATCGTAAAACAAAGTATATTGGCTTAACTTCACGTTAAAATTTAATAACTTACCACGTAACCAATCTTTATCATTTAATCTGGAATTAAGCCTTCCAGAAACAACCTCAACGTTTTGTGTAAAATTCGCGAGAATAGGTTTCGTGATTTTTTTATTTGATTTGAATTCTTTTTCAAAAGCAACGTAATAATCCAATAATCCAAATTCATCTTCTAGTTTTTTAAATCGCATGTGCCACTTGGTTAAGAAGGCTTCGTCAAAAGCATTGTCGTGCAATCGAGTCAAAGCTTCTAACATAAATAATGGCGTACGTGCATTGTTTTCATAAAGCCATAAAGCTGGATTTTTTTGCTTTGTTGCTTTTACAAATAAAGCTTGTAATTGCATACTATAAAATAAAAATGGATTAAACTGTTTTTCTGTCATATGATTAAACTTTAATACCAATGATGCAAATATCATCTACTTGTTCCAACTCTCCCTTCCATGAATCAATGGCCATGTCAAGAGCATTTTTTATTTCGCTTAATGGTAGATGTCCTGATTCTAGTAAGATGGATTCTAATTGTTTGTATTTGAATTTCTTTCCTTTAGGCCCGCCAAACTGATCGGCATAACCGTCTGTTAATGTGATAATAATATCGTTTTTCTGTAAATCAATTTGCCATTCTTTGAATAATTGCATGGAATTATGTCCAGCGCCAACAGGCATTTTATTAGACTCTGAAGTAATTAGTTCATTATTCCTGATAATATAAAAATTATTATTTGCATTAGCATAAGATAGTTTCAAATGATGAAAATCAAAAATACATAAACAGCAATCTAAGCCATCTTTAGTTTCGATGATACTACCTTCAGGATTTAAAGCTTTAATAATATCACTTCGTAATTGATTAAGAATTTCCGCAGGGCTAGAAATCTTTTTTTCATTAACAATTTCATTTAAAAAATTGATACCCATCATACTCATCATGGCGCCAGGAACTCCATGGCCTGTGCAATCGGCCGTCATTAATGTAAACTTATCTTCGTGATTTAATGCCCAGTAAAAATCGCCACTTACTATGTCTTTAGGTTTAAATAAAATAAAAAAATCATTGGTGTGCTTTTTAAAATAGTTATCGCTGGTTAAAATACTTTGCTGTATACGTAAGGCATAATTGATACTATCTGTAATCTCTTTATTTTTTTCTTCTACTAATTCTTTTTGCAAATGAATTTCTTTATTAAATGATTCGAGTTTACTATTTGTTTTCTGTTTCGATATATTATTTCTGTATAAAAACACCAAAATAAAGGCAAGCACTAATATTCCAAATAACGCTGAGTACAAATACACTTTCTTTTTTTGATTTTCTGCCTCATTTAATTTTTGTTTTTCGCCGAGTAATTCAATTTCTTTTTGTTTTTTTTCATTTTGATACTTAGCCTCCGAATTTTTTATTTGTTGTATTTTCGATACATTCAAAGAGCTGTCCTTAAATACCGTAAATTGTTTATAGGCCAATAAGCTATTTTTAAAATCATTTGTTTTTTCATAAACGTTACTTAACAATTCATAATCATTTTCTAAAATCTGTATGTCTCCTGTTTCATTGGCGTAATTAATCGACTCATTAATAGCACTAATCGCATTAGCAGATTCATTATTCATAAATAACGCTCTCCCTAATTGATAATAAGCGTGTGATAAAGTATAGTTATCTTTATTTTTTTTAGCTAACACAACAGATTGATTGGCTGAAAATAAACATTGAATTTTATCATTTTTATGAAAGTATATCTCTGATAAGAGTATATAATTATTCATTAAATTCATTTCATTATTGTTTTTTTCATTGTACTCTATACATAGATCCACATAATGTTTAGCACTATCTATTTGTGATAATTGAATATAAGTAAAAGCGACATTACTTTGAGCAACGTATAGCGCATTATCTGAATTGACTTTTTTAGCCAAATCTGAACTTTGCAAGTAATAGGATAATGCTTTTTTATAATCATTTTGCTCATTATATAAATTCCCTAAAGACCCATAAATCCTTGCCTGCGTGAGATACTGATTATACTTTTTTGCATATTCTAACCCATCAATAAACAAATTTAAAGCCTTGCTTAACTCTCCCATATCCGTATAGATAGCGCCTTGCGTATTAAAAATTCTTGGATATCCTCTTTCGTATTTTAATTTTTTAGCCAGCTCATAACTTTGGTTAGAATAGTTTATTCCCTTTTGAAGATTGCTATAACTAATATTCCAAGCAATTTTATCAAGCAAAAT
>JANYGR010000401.1 GCA_025359355.1 Bacteroidota bacterium
CGTTAAGTAATGATGCAGGAGAAGAAGTGAGCTCTCGCGAAATAAAAAAAATACTGCAAGATTGTATTTCTTCCGAAGAAAAACGTAAACCATTTACAGACGATGAATTGTGTGAATTGCTTAAAGAAAAAGGCTATCACATCGCAAGACGCACAGTTGCTAAGTATCGCGAGCAATTAGATATTCCTGTTGCTCGTCTCCGAAAAGAAATGAAATAATTTTTTCGTTCCCTGAATTTTAATTTCCAAAAATTAAGTATGAATAATTCATAAATAAGTCAATGACGAAAAACATTGCTTAACTAATTATGTGTAAAAAAGAATTGTATTTGTGTTCATCTAAAATATTCATAGACTTATCTATTAAAAATGCCAATCAATCCAGATATCATATTCTGCCCTTATTTTTTAGGAAATAAAAAGGCTGCACATTTCCTTATTTAGAATTATTATAAATTAACGATTGTGTTAATAAAATCTAAAATTTACTACCGAAGTATATAACATTCTGTTATTTTTGTGCGGAAATTTTTGTCATAATAATGTCATTAAATTGCCAAAACATACCAAAAATAAGATATAATTCTATGCATAATCATATGTCTCATTTCTCTCTAAAATCCTTATTTGGCGCAGTTTTCCTGTTTTTTGCTTTTTCCTTTGGATTAAAAGCTCAAGACGGTGCCAAAATATTTAAGCAAAACTGTGCTGTTTGTCACTTACTAACAGACCAAAAATTAACTGGACCAGGATTGGCAGGTGTTGCCGATCGAGTTCCTAAGCCAGCCGATGAATGGTTAGCTAAGTGGATCAAAAACAATAACAAAGTTATTGCGTCTGGCGATGCTTATGCTAAAACTTTAGTTGCTAACAATGGTGGTGTTGATGCCATGACAGAGTTTGAGTTTTTATCTGATGATGATATTAAAGCTTTAGTTGCTTTTGTGAAAAATCCACCTGCACCTCCAACTGCAGTTGCAGGAGCTCCCACAACAGGTGGTGAACAACAAGCTGAGGTTAAAGGAGGAATTGATCCTTTGTATTTAATATTAGGAGCTGTAGTTATCTTAGCTATTATTATTGGAGCCTTGCGCAGTGTTCGTCACTCTCTAAATAATTCTTATAACCGTTCTGTTGGTAAAGATGAAATTCCTGAGATGACATTTGGTCAAGAGGTAAAACAGTGGATGGCAGGTCACCGTCGTTTAGTTGGTGTATTTATCATCATCATCGCTTTCATGGGAATGAAATCTTGCTGGAATGCTTGTTATGATTTAGGTGTGTATTACGATTGGACGACTCAAAAAGGATACAAACCAGAGCAACCTATTAAATTCTCTCATAAAATTCACGCAGGCGAAAACGAAATAGCATGTCAGTATTGCCATAATTCAGTTGAAAAATCACGTCACGCAGGTATTCCTTCAGTTAATATTTGTATGAACTGTCACAAGTCAATACAAAAAACAGCGAATCCTGGTTCTGAAGTAGAAATTGGTAAAATATACGCAGCTTCTGGCTTCAATACTAAAACTGGAAATTACGATTTACCTCAAAATCCTTTAAAATGGATCAAAGTTCACACATTACCTGATCACGTTTATTTCAATCACTCTCAACACGTTGTAGTTGGTAAACAAGAATGCGCTACTTGCCACGGTGATTTAAAGAAAATGACTGTTGCAGAACAAAAAACACCGTTAACTATGAAATGGTGTATTGAATGCCACCGTAAAACAGAAGTTGCAATGGAAGGCAATGCATATTACGATAAAATGCACAAAGCGTTAAAAGAAAAATATAAAGGACAATACGATGTTAAGTTTACGGTTGATAAAATCGGCGGACTTGAATGCGCTAAGTGTCACTATTAATTGTTAGAAACCGGTAATTACAAGCTATATCACAGATGACTATGTCGAAAAAATACTGGAAAGGTTTACCTGAATTAAACAACAGCGAAGACTTTTTACAAAATAAAAACAATGAGTTTGCAGAAACTTTACCAATGGAACAATTTCTATCTG
Source organism: Bacteroidota bacterium (assembly GCA_025359355.1). GTDB lineage: Bacteria > Bacteroidota > Bacteroidia > B-17B0 > Aurantibacillaceae > UBA4416. Next base: position 2,027 of record JANYGR010000401.1, read on the forward strand.
GTGATGATGCTAATTCTAAAGGCACAAGCCGTAGAGATTTCTTAAAAGTAATGGGATTTTCCACAGCTGCAGTTGCATTAGCTGCTTGTGAAACTCCCGTTAACCGCTCTATTCCTTATGTAGTAAAACCAGAAGAAGTTACACCTGGTGTAGCTAATTTCTATGCTTCTACATTTTATGATGGACATGATTACGCATCTGTTTTAGTTAAAACACGCGAAGGTCGTCCTATTAAAATAGAAGGAAACGATTTATCAAAAGTAAGTCATGGTGCTACAAGTGCTCGTGTTCAATCTTCTGTATTAAGCTTATATGATGGCGCTCGTTTAAACGGCCCATTATTTAAGAAAAAAGGAGCGTCTGTAATAAATAAAGATGAGGACGGAACTACTTGGAAAAATGTAGATGATGCAGTTGCACCAGCTTTAAAAACAGGGACTAATGTTATATTATCTTCAACAATTATCAGTCCTTCTACAAAGGCTGTTATTGCTGAGTTTGTAGCGAAGCATCCAAATTCTAAACATGTTACTTACGATGCTATTTCTTATTCGGCTTTAATTAAAGCAAATAAAAATGTATTTGGTAAAGCAGTTGTTTCTTCTTACGATTTTTCTAAAGCAAAAACAATTGTTGGTGTTGCTTGCGATTTCTTAGGAACTTGGATTAACCCAATTGAATTTGCTAATCAATATAGCAAAACACGTAAAGTAACTCGCGAAAATTTAGAAATGAGTAAGCACTACCATTTCGAAGCTAACTTATCGTTAACCGGCGCTAATGCTGATGAACGTTATATGGTTAAGCCTTCTGAATTTGGAAAAGTAATCGCTTCTCTTTATAACGAAGTAGCTTCTGCCACTGGTAATTCTAAAGTATCTGATTCTAAAGTTTCTAATCCTGATGTGGCCAAAGCAATTGCTAAAGCAGCTAAAGAATTAGTTGATAATAAAGGAAAATCTATTGTTGTTTGTGGTTTTAATGATGAAGGTTGCCAAACATTGGTAAACGGAATCAATAAAATGTTAGATAACTACGGAAAAACAGTTGATGTAGAAATGCATTACAACTTGAAACAAGGCGATGACAAAGAATTCATTGATTTAGTTGCTGATTTAAATGCAGGAAAAGTTGGTGTGTTAATGACATACAACTGTAACCCAGTTTACACAGCTCCTGCATCTTTAAAATTTGAATCAGCATACAAAAAAGCAGCAGTAAAAGTTTCCTTCTCTCAAGCATTAGACGAAACTTCTAAATTAGCTGATTACGTTTGCCCTGATAATAATTTCTTAGAATCTTGGGGTGATGCAAATCCAAAACGTGGACATTATTCTTTACAACAACCGACTATCAATCCAATATTTGCAGCGCCTCGTTACGAAGGAACTCGTCAAGTACAAGATACCTTATTAAAATGGTCAGGAATTAAAACAGATTATTTAACATACTTACAAGGATATTGGAACAATCATATTTTCACACAACAAGGAAAATATTTAGATTTCGCTTCTTTTTGGGCACATACCTTACATGATGGTGTTTTAAAAGTATCTATTGTAAAAGAAGTTCCTTTTGTACCGGCTCAAATTGATTCTACAGGAAAAGTAATTGCCAATGGCGTTGCAGCTGTTGTTATTGAATTAGCAGACTCTGCAATTGTTACTCCGCACGCGACAGCAGCACACGCTCCTAAAGTTGAAGCAGAAGTTACTTCAACTCCAACAGCAGATTATAACAAAGCGGCATCTATGGCTACTTCAGCTAAAGGTGGCAAATGGGAATTAGTAGTTTACGAAAAAGTTGGTGTGGGTAATGGAACTCAAAGTAATAATCCATGGTTAATGGAATTACCTGATCCAATATCTAAAGTAACTTGGGATAACTACATTACAATGAATCCTGCAGATGTAGCTTCTTTGAAGTTAAACGAAATGAAGCGTCAAGATAAAATCGCTTCTATCGCAGAATTAACAGTAAATGGCGTAACAATTAAAGTTCCAGTTTATCCTCAACCAGGACAAACCGCTGGAACTATTGGTTTAGCGGTTGGTTACGGCAGAACTGCTGAATCTATGAAAGTAGCATTCAACAATGAAACTAAAACGTCTGTTGGTGTAAATGCATATCCATTCATTACTGTTGCAAATGATACATTAACCAATGTAAGTTTAACAGCATCTGTAAAAGCTACTTCAGAAGAATACGAATTAGCAGCTACTCAAATTCACCATACAATTATGGGACGTGAGGAGCAAATTTTACGCGAAGTTTCATTAAACGAATATAAAAAATTAGAAAAAGAAGAGTTTAATCCATCAGCAATGTTACCAATGCATGGTGGAGGTAAACAAGCAATTGCAGAGGTTGATTTATGGGATAGTTTCCCACGTATGAACCACAAATGGGGCTTAACAATTGACATGACTTCTTGTATTGGTTGTGCTGCTTGTGTTGTAGCTTGTACAGTTGAAAATAACGTTCATGTAGTAGGAAAAGAAGAGGTTGGAAAAACACGTGAAATGCACTGGTTACGTATCGATCGTTACTATACGTCAGATATGACTAAAGTAAAGGCACACGAAGCTGGTGTTGGAACAAAACAAATGTATTTAGACATGGAGAACCCATCTTTAAATCCAAAAGTTACTTTCCAACCAATGATGTGCCAACACTGTAATCACGCACCTTGCGAAACAGTTTGTCCGGTATTGGCAACTTCTCATAGCACTGAAGGTTTAAATATGATGACGTATAATCGTTGTATCGGTACTCGTTACTGCGCTAATAACTGTCCATTCAAAGTACGTCGTTTCAATTGGTTTAACTATATTGATAATTCAATGTTTACGGATATAAATCCTGCACAACAAGATTTAGGTCGTATGGTATTGAATCCAGATGTAGTAGTTCGTAGCCGTGGTGTTATGGAAAAATGCTCTATGTGTCAACAACGTTTACAAGCAGGTAAATTAGTTGCTAAGGCTGCTAAAATGCCGATAGTAGATGGTTCTATCAAAACAGCTTGTCAATCAGCTTGTCCTACAAACGCTATTATGTTTGGAGATGCAAATGATGAAAACGCTGAAATCTCTAAATGGAGAAATGATGATAAGAATTATGTATTGTTAGAAGAAGTAGGTATTAAACCAACGGTATCTTATTTATTAAAAGTAAGAAATCAAGATGAGCCTATGCTTCACGAAGAACATGCTGCAGCTAAACAC
>JANYGR010000437.1 GCA_025359355.1 Bacteroidota bacterium
TGCATCAATTTGGCAACTAAAAATAAATAACAAACCACTAACTTTCGACTTTTCAACTTTATAATTTTTTAATTCAAATTTTACTATGAAGGTTTACTTAGATAATGCCGCTACTACACGCTTAGACGAACAAGTACTTGACGCGATGTTGCCATTTATGCGCGAAGATTACGGGAATCCGTCCTCTATACATGCTTTTGGTCGCAAAACACGTTCAGCTATTGAAGTAGCTCGTAAAACCGTATCGAAATTATTAAATGTGAGTCCTGCAGAAATATTTTTCACTTCTGGTGGGACTGAGGCTGATAATATGGCAATTAACCAAAGTATTCATTGTTTAGGTATTAAACATGCGATTACCAGTAAAATAGAGCATCACGCAGTAGAAACAACTTTACAAGTTTTAGAAAAAGAAGGTAAAATAAAATTAAGTTGGGTAAACGTTGACGGAAAAGGAAATGTTGATTTGAATCATTTGGAGGAACTTTTAAAAAACAACGAGCGTTCATTTGTGTCGTTAATGCATGCTAACAATGAAATAGGTACTTTATTGCCTTTAGAAATAGTTGGTGAGATTTGTTCTAAGTACGATGCTATATTTCATAGTGATACTGTGCAAACAATGGGACATTATAAAATGGATTTGCAAAAAATAAAAGTACATTTTGTGACTTGTGCGGCTCATAAATTTCACGGACCAAAAGGTGTTGGCTTTTTATATGTAAATCACGCGATTAAAATTTCGCCAATGATTTATGGCGGAGCGCAAGAGCGTAATATGCGCGGAGGCACTGAAAACACGCAGGGTATCATTGGATTAGCAAAAGCATTAGAAATTTGCTATAATGAAATGGATGAACACATCGCTCATATCAAGGGATTGAAAAATTATATGAAAGCTCAATTAGAGCAAGCAATTCCGGGTATTGAATTTAATGGCGAAACAGGCGATAACAGTTTGTATACTGTTCTTAATTGTAGATTTCCAGCTCATGCAGATGCTGAAATGATGTTGTTTAATTTAGACATTGCAGGCATTGCTGCTAGTGGCGGAAGCGCTTGTAGTAGCGGAAGTAATCAGGGGTCGCATGTATTAAGAGGTATTGGTGTTGATACATCCAGAGCATCTGTACGTTTTTCGTTTTGTAAATACACGACCAAAGAAGAAATCGACTATACGATTGACAAAATAAAAGGAATGTTTAAATAGAAAGAGTTCTTAACACTTAAAAAGTAAACGTTACATTTGACGTTACCTAAATACTATCACTTGGACAAGGAAAAAATAATCATAGACTCTAATTTAAATTCTTTTTTTTCGATAAAGGATGTTATTAAATATAAGAGTTTGTTGGCTAATTTAGCTAAACGCGATTTCTTGGTTCGTTATAAACAAGCATCAATAGGCATTTTGTGGGCATTGATTAAGCCACTCATTAATATTATTATTTTTGGATATATTGCTAGTAAAATTTCAACAGGGCACATGAATGCATTAAGCTTTTTAAATGTGGCTGTGGGAATGCTTGTATGGCAATTGTTTTCGAGTGTATTTGGTCAGGTTAGCGGTTCGATTGTTGAAAATGCTAATTTATTTGCTAAAGTTTATTTCCCAAAAATAGTGATACCGATTAGTAGTATTTTGGTGTGCTTGATCGATTTTTTAATATCATGTATCATTCTTATTGTGATGTTTATAATAGCAGATCAAACAATTCATTGGCAAATACTTTTAGCGCCATTGTTTATAGTGTTAGCAGTTATTAATGGGTTTGGTATCGGTTTATTTTTTGCTACGTTATTTGTGAAATACCGTGATGTAAGATTTGTAATACCAGTCGTTATTCAATTTGGAATGTATGCAAGTCCTGTCATATTTTCTACTTCTTTTTATTTAGAAAGATTACCTGTATCGCTGCATTGGTTGTATTGTTTAAATCCAATGGTTGGCGCTATAGATGGGTTTAAATATTGTTTGCTTGGTGGTGATGCCATTTATAATATGACTTATTTTATACTTTCAATAGGTATATCGTTTTTATTTTTATTTATTGGAATTAGATACTTTTATAAATTTGAACGCAACTTTGTTGATTATATTTAAACGATGAGTAACGATACAATTATAAAAGTTGAAGGGTTAAGTAAAAAATACATACTTAATAAATTGGCAGCGGAAAAAAGTGATCTGTTGGTTAAAAATTTACTTTCAAGTTTACGTGGACTTTCTCAAAAAAAACAAACTGAAGAATTTTACGCTCTTAAAGATGTTTCATTTGAAATAAAACAAGGTGATAGAGTTGGTATCATTGGTAGAAACGGCGCAGGAAAATCAACCTTACTCAAAATTTTATCTCGCATTACTCCGCCTACTTCAGGTAGAATTGAATATACAGGTAGAATGGCCAGCTTATTAGAAGTTGGCACTGGCTTTCATCCAGATTTATCTGGTCGAGAAAATATTTATTTAAATGGTTCTATTTTAGGTATGCCTAAACATGAAATCGACAGAAAGTTTGATGAAATAGTTGCTTTTGCAGAAGTAGAAAAGTTTTTAGATACACCCGTAAAGCGTTATAGCAGTGGGATGTACGTACGGTTGGCTTTTGCAGTAGCAGCACATTTAGATTCGGATATATTAATTGTAGACGAAGTATTAGCAGTAGGCGATGCCGCTTTCCAGAAAAAATGCTTAGGAAAAATGGAAGATGCCAGTCAAAATTCCGGTAAAACTATTTTGTTCGTAAGCCATAATATGGGGCAAATATCTACACTTTGTAACAAAGGAATATTATTAAATAAAGGCAAGGTTGAAAGAGAAGGTAATTTACAAGAAATCATTAGCCAATACTTTAATAGTGGCTCTTCCGAAGAGGTTACGTGCTTTAAATACGATTCACAATCAGATAAAGAATATTACATTAAACAAATTCGTATTTTAAATAATAGAAAGGAAGAATGTAAGAATTTTGCGCATAACGAAAGTATATCATTGGAAATTGAAGTTCATCAAAATACGAAGTTAAACGACGTGTTAATTGGAATTCATTTTTATGATATGTATGACAAGCGCATATTTACCTCACAAATAGTATTGTCTGATAAATTTTACGATGCCGATAAACATACGTTTTTAGTAACAGTTCCTCACTCATTGCTAACACCTAACACATATCACTTTTCTGTAGGAATTCATATTCCTAATATTCATCTGATTGACGAAAAACAAAATGTAAGTTCATTGTATATTTATGACAATGGATCGGAATTTTTTAAATATCAAAATGTGGATTATGGCTCTGTATTTGTAAATTGCGATTGGAAAATTAATTAATTAAAAAAATAGTAATAATAATGAACTGTAATATTTGTAATCATACGAGCGATTTATTTTTAACGTCAACTATATTTAAAGAAAAAACAAAAATATCTTATTATAAATGTTCTAATTGTGGATTTATTCAAACAGAAGAACCTTATTGGCTTGAAAAAGCTTATTCAGATGTTATTGCAAAAACAGATATAGGATTAATCTATAGAAATAATATATTTTCAAACATTACAGAAAGTATATTGGATAATTTTTTTTCAACTACGAAAAAGGCCTTGGATTATGGTGCTGGTTTTGGAATCTTTGTAAGAATTATGCGAGATAAGGGATATAATTTTTTATGGTATGATGATTATTGTCAAAATTTATTTGCAGAAACGTTTGAGGGGAAGTTAGATGAAAAATATGATGTCCTGACAGCATTTGAGGTGTTTGAGCATTTACCAAATCCAATAGAAACCGTAGAAAAATTACTTACTCTGTCTGATACTATCATTTTTTCAACAGTATTAAATGATGGCGTAACTGATTTTGATAAATGGTGGTATAGAACCGAAGTATCTGGCCAGCACGTGAGTTTTTATTCTGAAAAATCACTTAATTTTTTAGCAAAAAAATACAAATTAAATTATGTTTCTTGTAATAATAAAAGTCTTCATGTTTTTACAAAAAAAGAGATCAACAAAAATAATTTTAATTTATTATTTAATAATTCTAATACAATTATAGAGAGATTAAAAAGAAAATTAATTACAAAAAAAATACCTCAAAAAGAAACATTATTGCAAAAAGATCATGAGAAAATAATTAATAAAATTTTAAACACTTAATTTTCTTGATGTTTAACACACCCATACTTTTTTTAATATTTAACAGGCCTGTTGAAACGCAAATAGTGTTTAATAGAATTAGAGAGATTAAACCTAAACAGTTATTTGTAGCTTGTGATGGTGCAAGGAAAAACAATTACAATGATTTCATAAATTGTAAATTGTCGAAAGACATTATAAAACAAATAGATTGGGATTGTGAAGTTAAAACACTCTATAGAGAATCAAATTTAGGTTGTGGTAAAGCAGTTTCGGAAGCAATAACATGGTTTTTTTCGGAGGTAGAACAAGGTATTATTTTAGAAGATGACTGCGTTCCAAATAATTCTTTTTTTAGATTTTGTGAGGAGTTATTAGATGAACATAAACATAATGAAAATGTATTTCATATTGGCGGTTTAAATTTTCAAAATGGTCAACAAAGGGGTGAAGGTTCTTATTATTACTCGGGCGTAGCACATATTTGGGGTTGGGCAACATGGCGCAGAGCATGGAAAAAATATGATTTTGACTTAAAAGATTATGATCAATTTATTCAACAAGATAAATTGAATAATTATTTTAAAGATGATTTATTAAAAAAATATTGGCTGAGAAAATTTGATTTAGTACATACGAAGAAATTAGATACATGGGATTATCAATGGACATACTCTATTTTAAATAATAATGGAGTAGCAATTATCCCAAATAAAAGTTTAGTTACAAACATTGGTTTTGGTGAAAATGCTACGCATACAACGGAGGTAGGAAAATACAGTAATTTAAAAACGACTGAATTATCATTTCCTTTAATTCACCCTCAAAAAATAGAGATAAATCAGAAAGCTGATACTTATTTTTTTTATGAGTATGATAAGTTTCAAATCCAATTAAAAAATGAAACCTCTATTTTCTACAATTTTAAATTTTTTATTTCATCACATACAGAGAAACTATTAATAAAACATTATTTCAGTAAAAAAAATAAAATTACAAATAATGTATTACTTGTGAAGGCAGATTCGATAGGCGATTACTTATTAGCAAGAAATGTATTTAATTATTACATACAACACCCATCAAATAAAAAGTATAATTTTTATTTATTAGTAAACATTAAATTGAAAAATTTTATAAATGATACTGATAAAAAATTATATACAGACATCATCTATTTTGAAAATGGGCAACTAAATAGATTTATTTCTTTAATGAAATTTTATTTTCAGTTGAAAAAATATAAATTCAATACAGTTATAAATACGGTTTATTCTCGAACTAATCAGATTGATTTACTTGTCACTAATGTTGGTTCTGCCAACAAAATAGGACATTTAGGGGATTGTACGAATCAACTTAAGACCGAAAAAATTGTAAATGATAAATTATATACTAGATTAATTGATATTAGCGAAAAAGAAAATAATGCTAAATATAAACATGAATTTTATAAAAATAATTATTTTTTTGAAGAAATTTTAAATGAAAAAATTAATATTATTAGGCCAAATTATGAACTTAATACTAAAAAAAATATTGATAAAAATAAGATAATTATTTTTCCAGGAGCTCAATCTAGCCTTAGAATGTGGAGTTCTATAAAGTATGCTGAATTAATCGATAGGATTTATGCCTACAATAATGGTGTTCAAGTTTATGTTTGCACTTCATCGCATGAAAAATCATTATTTACTGAAATATCAAAAAACACCATTCAAAATATAATTCATAAAATAGATTTAAATATAAATGAATTATTAGAATTTATATCTGATGCAAGATGTATTATTGGAAGTGACTCAGGCCCTGCTCATATTGTTGCATCTGTTAGAAAAAACTATGTGTGTTTATCAAATGCCAATCATATCAATCGTTTTATTCCATATCCGCCTGAGATGGAAATTCCCATTCATGTTGTTTATCCCGACAATTTAGATGAGTTATTAAAAACAGATATTGAGGCAGTTAAATTCTTTAATAAAGAAAGTCAAATTGATATTAAAACTATTTCTGTAGAAAAAGTTTATAATAAAGTTATAGAAGTACTCAATATATAATGAGCTTAGTATCTATCATAACCATTAATTATAATAATGCTAAGGGTTTAGAAACTACTTTAGTGTCTGTGCATAATCAAAAAAATAAAGAGTATGAATTAATTATAATTGATGGGGAATCAACGGATGATAGTTTATCTGTTATCGATAAGTATCAATCTATTATTGCTTATAGTTGCTCCGAAAAAGATAATGGCGTGTATGATGCTATGAATAAGGGAATTAAAAAGGCAACTGGTGATTTTTTGATTTTCATGAACTCTGGAGATTCTTTTTACGATAATAAT
>JANYGR010000455.1 GCA_025359355.1 Bacteroidota bacterium
AAAACAACCTGATGGTAGTGATTACAGAAATAGCAATACAACTTGGGGCACTAATTATCAATCAGCAACTTCTGCCTTATTTTGTATGCAGGCAGTAAATGATTTTTATAGGTATTATTATAATAGGAATAGTTTTGATAATAATTTCTCACAAATTAATGTGTTTGCAGAAGACCCATCTACCTCAGGTAATGCTTTTTGGAATGGTAGTGAAATCCATATTGGAACCACTGGCGCACCATTTTCAGATGAATTAATAACATTAGATGTTTTAGGTCATGAATTTACTCATGGAATAACTCAATATGAAGCAGCTTTGCTTTATCAGGCGGAATCAGGAGCTTTAAATGAGTCCTTCTCTGATATTTTTGGCATTATGGTTGAATTTTATGGTAAACAAAATTACAATACTGGTCTACTTCCAAATTATCTAGTTGGAGAAGAGGTTATGAGCGGTGGATTAAGAGACATGACGAATCCTAATTTAAAAAACCAACCTGATACATATAATGGAACGTTTTGGGCAAATACCGCTGGAGGTGATAATGGCGGAGTACATACCAACAGTGGTGTTCAAAACTTTTGGTTTTATTTATTATCGGAGGGAGGAAGCGGTATTAATGATAATGGAAATAATTATTGCGTTAGTGGCATTAGTAGAGATAAAGCTGCGGGTATTGCTTATAGAAGCTTAACAACATATCTATCATCTAATTCTACTTATTTAGATGCTCGATATTATTCTATACAATCAGCAATTGATTTGTATGGCGTAAACTCTAATGAAGTTTCACAAGTAATAGCAGCATGGTATGCAGTAGGTGTCGGCCCCCAGTTTTATGGCCAACTAGATATTAAAAATGTAGTTATTAATTCTCCGCAACCGTATCATTACAATTCTAAAATTATGTTACAAAATGTTACAACAAATCCAACTGCGGGATTAGTTGTTTCATCTAATACACAAATAGAATTATTAAGTGATATTAGTTTTAACATTGGTTCTGAAAATGAATTATACATAGCTCCTGCCTGCTTAGGCGGTGCACGTAAGAGCAATGCAAATCAAAATTCAATTACAGATAACTTATCATCTAAAACTCGTATTAACGAAATAAATAAAATTGACTTTATTATTATGCCTAATCCAACAACAGGCATTTTTAAATTACAAACTAACAGAGATTTAGAATATCCAAAACAAATAATAATTCGCAATATATTAGGCCAAACTATTTATAATGTAGAAAACCCTGACTCGTTTGAATATGAATTTAATTTATCAAAAGAAAACGCAGGTATATATATGATAAATGTATTTTATAGAGATAAGGTAATTAGTAAACGAATTATTAAAGAGTAATTAGTAGTTTAAAAAAGGAGATTGTTGTTTAACAGTCTCCTTTTTAACAAAAGATGTATAACTATTATTATTCCAAATAAACAAAACAATCATTACTGAAAACTACAACATACTTTTATAAAAATAAATTTTTTCTTTGTTGCTGATAAACTGGTAGTGGTAAACCTGTTTATAATTTTGATTTAGATTAATATGATACTTACTAAATAGTGCATTAAATTTTATGTTATTAATTACTGTATCTGGTAATAATAACAAGGGTTTTGATTGCTTAATATCACTTTTACTCAACACATAATCATTATACTCCAACATACGTTCTTGGGTTGATAAAGGCATTTCGGGAATTGTTTGATTATCATTGATAATTGTCAATCCATAAAAATTAAAGAACGTAAAAAAAGGCTGGTGCTCTTTATTAAACGCATTTATAATATAATTAACCGAGGTAGCATCTTCAAAAACATCTCGACTTTCATAAACGCCTTTCAATAAAGGATTAAAAGACAATGGATAATGTTTATCATTTAAATTACTTTGTTTGTATGGTTTTTTTATACCTCCAAAATATAATATACTTACTAGAAATAAACAGCTAACCATATTAAACAGCGACAGGTAAAACGTGTAGTTTGTTTTTGAAATCACTAAATAAATCAGTGCGCCAGAAAATGCAAATACCATAGTAGGTGATGTACTGTAATAAAATGCATTATTTGTGCCTAACATCAGTAAAATTGGCATAAGTAGCAAAACCATTATAACCATATTACAATCGTTTTTAAAAAACATGGATACCTTCCATGATGACGATTGATAGAGATAAACAAACAAAAAAACATTTGCGAGTAATAAACCAACCGCTATAAAATCATTAAATGTTTTGTGTCCATTTCCTTTACAAAAAGGTATGCATAACATAAAACCAAAAACAAATAGTAAATAACTATACACTTGCTTTTTAGCCGTTGTGTTTTTTTTGATACTAGACAATAGTTTAAAGCTTACCCATATAACTATAAACAGAATAACTACTACAAGCGCTGTTTGCCATTTATGATGGCCACAAAAAACAAGTACTTTTTCAATCTGCTTAAAATATACACTCGAATCAGCGTGTTTTACTTCAAACAAGGTAACACGATAATTTTCGAGGATAGCCCATAAATTTTCCGGGCTTTTTAATATAACAAGATAACCCACAAATACACCAAGTATAAATCCTCCGATTTTAAGAATCGTATTTTTTTTGATGTAAAATAAATTAAACATACCGTATAAACCCATAGCAATAATGCCATTGGGTAATTTGGCTAAAAACAAAGTAAAGCATAAAAAACCAACTACTAAAGACGTGAGTATAGCAATACTCTTTGAAGTTATTGTAAACTCTACTAATATCAAGGCGAAACACATGAGCATCAAAATGAGCGACCATGAATTGTAAGATAAAGTCATTGGTAAATAATCATAATGCCCAAAAGAGGTTACTACAATAATTATAAAGACAAATGCTTTTTGCTTTGTATCCAGCGCTATACCCTTAAAATTAAAATACCGCATTAAACTCCATACAAAAAACAACACAGCTATGATTTGATAAATCAGTTTGACTAATCGTAAATTAATTAGTGTCGCATTTCCAAAACAAGCTAATTGATTTAATAAACCAAAGGCCGAAACATTATAACTTGTTGGTTTATAATAATTGGAAAGGTATAAATAATAAGCCTCATCCGATAATTCAAAACCTCGGTTAGAATAATGAATGATGCAACCAATTATTATTATTAAGGACATAAACCCAAATGCCAAGGAACTTTGTATCAATAGTTGTTGGAAAGATAATTTACGGTTCATGTATCTTAAATTTATTACTAAATGTAACTTATATTCCTAAAGTGTAATTCTTAATAAAAAACTATTTTAAACAAAAAAACCACTTGATAATCAAGTGGTTTTCGTTTTGAAGTGAACCACCCTGACCAAATATACAACCAAATGCTTGAAGATTTAAAAGTTTTAACGGAATTAAAATCTTTGATTAATAAACAGTAAAACTAAATCTCTAACATAGTCTCCTTTTCCTTTTGCATCT
>JANYGR010000123.1 GCA_025359355.1 Bacteroidota bacterium
GAAAAATCGGCTAACAATTTAATTGATGGCGTAGAAGCCTCTAAATCTGTACCATTTGAAAGAGTGCTTTATGCAATTGGCATCAGGCATGTTGGCGAAACGACTGCGAAAAAAATTGCAAAAAAAGTAAAATCATTAAACGTCTTAATGGATTCAACCAAAGAAGCATTATTAGAAATAGATGAAGTTGGCGAAATTATAGCAATAAGTATTGCTGATTTTTTTAGCAACGAGAAAAATAAAGATATTATTAAGAAATTAAAACATGCCGGCTTACAATTTGAATTAAGCGAAGAGCAACAACAAGGAGGAAGCGAAAAATTAAAAGACTTAACGTTTGTGATCAGTGGCGTATTTGCAAAACACAGCCGCGACCAATATAAAGACATGATAGAGCTACATGGCGGAAAAAACTCCAGTTCCATTTCCAAAAAAACAAGTTACATATTGGCAGGTGATAATATGGGGCCTGAAAAATTAAAGAAAGCGGAATCACTTGGTGTACCTATCATTGATGAAGATGCATTTTTAAAAATGATTCAATAGGTAGCGTCTATTTAAAAATATTGAAATAAAAAAAGGGAGTAATATAAATATGACTCCCTTTTTTATATATGAATAAGAAAAAACTATCCTCTTCCTTGACCAGCTTTAACAGTATTTGTAGGCACTGATGGTGTAGTTGTTGGAGTAGTTGCTTTTGTATGCTTTGGAGTTGTATTATGCTTGTGCTCTGCAGTATTAGCTACTGATGCCGTTGCTGCCGCTGCTTCCACTGCTGCAATTGAATCAGCTGATACTTTCAATGCTGCTGCCTCTGCTTCAGCTGCTGCTGTTTTTGCTGCTTCTTCAGCTAATGCTGTTGCTGCTGTAATTGAATCAGCTGTTGCTTTTGCTTTTGCTTCAAGTTCTGCAGCTGATGGTCCGCAAGCTGTAAATGCAAACATTCCCAATAAGGATACTAATGTTAAAGTCTTTTTCATTATTTTTTGATTTAAGTTAAATTTTACGCGAAAATAATTCATATTTTTCAATTAACAGTATTTATTTTTCGCATGTCTATATCTTAATGCTCTAATTTAAAATACAAAATGAGCAATAAAAATGTTAAATTTTAAATATGTAACATTTTAATATAATTATGTAACATTTTGTGTATAAAAAACATTAATTTTGCCACCTAATAATTAAAAAAACATGAAAAAAAACATCACAATTTTATCCGCTTTAACACTATTAACGTGTTCTTCAATTTTTACTAGTTGTAAAAAAGACGACATCACACCACCCGTGGTAACTATAAAAGGAGGGGATCAATCACTTTCTTTACAAGGCACATTTGCTGATCTAGGAGCAACAGCTCATGACGCTAAAGATGGTGATATCTCAGTAACTACAACAGGAGCTGTTGATCCAAACCATACTGGTGTTTATCAAGTAACTTATTCTGCGACTGATGCAGCTGGAAATACCGGCACTGCCGTTAGAAATGTAACAGTTGTTAATGATTTAGATATTATGACTGGTACTTATGTGTGTACTCTTAACCCAGGTAACTATACTTATAATCAAACAATTACTGCTTCTTCTACTGTAAACAAGAGAATTGTATTTGGTAAATTTGGTGATTATGCTGGTAACACATCAATTTATGCTGATGTAAATAACACTGGAACTACTAGCCCTATTACATTACCTAGCCAAACAGCTATTCAAGTTGGTACACCTCCAACTGATAGAACTTTTTCTGGAACGGGAACAAGAGTTTCTGCTTCAACGTTCAATTTGAGCTATACTGAAACAACACCTGCTCCTTCTTCTGCTAATTTTACAGAAATATATGTTAAACAATAATCATTAACTTTTGTTAAGGTTAAAAGGCTCAGAATAATTTCTGAGCCTTTTTTTATGTTTCTTTTTTGTTAAAAAAGTATTTAGTAAAATTGGGAAATTGGTTAGCTATCTAATTGATATGTTCGTGGATTAATCAAGCTAGAGCTCCGCTATAGGAACCATCGTAAAAGGTAAATCAACCATGCCTCTAAAGTTTTTTCCAGCAGCTAAAATATCTTCATCATTCTCTTCATGCAACCAATTAACCGTCACATTACCTCTTTCTTTATTTAATTTTTCAAATTTTTTGAATACGCTTAATAAACAAGCAGAAGAACTACTGTTATAATATTCTAATTGAATATTAATATTCGTTTTATCATTTGGATTATCCAAATAACTATCAAGAGCAGAAAATAAGGGATTATAAAATTCAATTGAATTTTCAGGAATAGATCTTCCTGATATTTCTAATAGTCCATTTTTTAAATCGAATTCTATGTCTGGTGTATTTTGTGTGGCTTGAATAGAGAATTTTTCCATAGTGTATTATTAAAAAAATTGAATGATGACAAAGCAAAACTCAACGGTTACACACCAAATTTAAAGAAATTCGAGCAGTTAAAAAATAAAATCGACTAAAATTAGGTAAATAAAATTAATTGAATTTCTTAATATATAAAATAACGAGTAAATGTATAACCTGTAATAGCAAATAACTCCTTTAATTGAGTGAACAACGATAGCATCTTTTTTAGCAGTAAAAAATGTAACGGCATATTTTCGATTAAACCGATATTCTGACTAATTCTATTATCTTAATCTTTCACTCTACTAAAACGTAAGGCTTTTAAAATAAAATTTGGTAACGCTTTTTTTGGATCACGCTTTCGTAAATCTAAATACCAACCTATTTTTTTTACTACTGGTAATTTTTTAGTTTCCACAAATTCAATGAGTGTGCCATCAGCATCCTCAATATAAGTGAAATGCCCTGCCGCTTCTCCCATTTCAAAACCAGCGCCTCCATCAACCGTAAATGGCTGACCAGCTTTATTACAGGCCTCTTGCAAAGCATTCATGTTTTTGATATCAAAACATAAATGTATAAATCCACAATCTCCCCATAAACGATTTTCAAAAATCTTTCGAGGTGTATAATCTAAGGCTTGTATGAGTTCTATTTCGTTATCTCCTAACAAAGGACCAAAACTTCCTTCTCTTGGTTTTGAATTACGTAATACAACGCGTCTGAACTTTTTCTGAGCTCCCTCTACGCCACTCCAATCAGCAAACACAGAGGTTGTATCACTAATTACGTTATCAAAGCCTAATACAGTTTTATATAAGGCTATGGATTTATCTATGTCTTTAACACCAATAACAGCACCTAATACGCCGCCTGTACTAAAATCTTTTTGTTGATACCATGATGTTTTTTCTTCAATCACCTCATACACATTTTCCCATAAATCATATATGTAAAAATGTTTTCTGCCACAAGGAGCTTGAGTAATTTCTGTTAAAAGTTTCGCTCCAAAGTTTTTTAAATGATTATAAGATGCTTGAATATTATATGATTTTATTTTTCCTGCAAAAAT
>JANYGR010000532.1 GCA_025359355.1 Bacteroidota bacterium
ATAATAACCATCTGTAGCGCTAAAATAATCGTTTTCGTATTGTAAGCGAATATAACTTTCTGTTTTTTTTATGCTGTAAGCACTATCTATTACTTGAGAAAATAATGGCTCGTAATTCATAAAATAAATCATCGAAAATAACATAAGGTACTTCATGTTCATATATACGAAGTTGAGACATTAAAAGTTTTAATTAATTGCAAAAAACAGAAGTTAATTTATTGATACTATTTATTGAAAATTTTAGACAGAACTTATCTCATTTTTATTTATTATAGTTTAATCAAATTTGTATTTGGTAAAAAGGCATCAATAACTAAATGATTAAAACAAAAAAGCATCCGTTAATACAACGGATGCTTTTTAAAAATACAATAGTAATTAATTATTTATTTAGGTTGAGTCGCTTCTAAAGTGATTTCGATATTTACGTTTTCACCTAAGCCTGCTGCTTCACCTATACTGAAATCAGTACGCTTAATAGTTGTTTTACCATTAAAGCCAACAATGTTAGCAGGTACTTCGCCTTTAGCAGTATAGGCTTTACCTTCTGTTAAACCTACGTAATTAAATACTAAGCTTACTTCTTTAGTTATACCTTTTAATGTTAATGTACCTTTTGCTGTATAAGCAAATTCTCCACCTTCATTTTTAGTAATTTCAGTTGCTTGGAAAATAGCTGTGTTATATTTAGGTACATCAAAAAATTCAGGCTTATCTTTTAAATGACCGTCACGCATAGCGTTTTGAGTATTTAAAGTTGTCATATCCATACGAACATAAATTTTAGCTCCTGTTGTAGCATCTAAATTAACTACACCACTATCTACATTAATAGTACCACGTGTATCGCTAATAATGTGTTTGATGCTGAATGCAACTGATGAATGCGCTCCATCAACATTGTACATTCCTTTTACTTCAGCAATATCTTTTACGTTAGCCGACATAATGCTATCGCATTGTGCTTTGCTTGTACAAGTATATTCTTGTCCATTGATGTTACATTTAATTACTTCTTCAACCATCATTTCTTTTGAACAACATCCTTCTTTTTCACCAGTAGAACCAATGCCTACAATGTATGGAGCAATTACTAAAGAAACGATAGACATTAATTTAATTAAGATATTCATTGAAGGACCTGATGTATCTTTGAATGGATCACCAACTGTATCACCAGTTACTGATGCTTTATGTGGTTCAGATTTTTTGTAGAACATTTCGCCATTAATTAACACACCTTTTTCAAAAGATTTTTTAGCGTTATCCCAAGCACCACCAGCATTAGACTGGAAGATACCCATTAATACACCAGATACAGTAACACCTGCTAATAAACCACCCAATACTTCTGGTCCGAAAACGAAACCAACAATAACTGGTGTAATTAAAGCAATAGCACCTGGTAACATCATTTCGCGAATAGAAGCTTTTGTAGAAATAGCAACACATTTTTCGTATTCAGGTTTTGCTTTGTATTCCATAATCCCTGGAATTTCGCGGAACTGACGGCGTACTTCTTGTACCATATCCATTGCTGCTTTACCAACTGCTTGGATACAAAGTGCAGAGAAAATAAATGGAATCATACCACCAACAAATAAACCAGCTAATACTGGTGCTTTGTAAATGTCAATAGCATCAATACCTGCAATACCTACGAAGGCTGCAAATAATGCTAAAGATGTTAAAGCTGCAGAAGCAATAGCAAATCCTTTTCCAGTAGCTGCTGTTGTGTTACCAACTGCATCTAAGTTATCTGTACGTTCACGAACTTCAGGAGGTAATTGACTCATTTCGGCAATACCACCAGCGTTATCAGCTATCGGTCCGAATGCATCAATTGCTAATTGCATAGCTGTTGTTGCCATCATACCTGCAGCAGCTATAGCTACACCATATAAGCCAGCACAGTAATATGAACCCATAATACCTGCTGCTAACGTTAAAATAGGAATAACAGTTGATTTCATACCAACAGCTAAACCTCCAATAATGTTAGTTGCATGTCCAGTTGAAGATTGTTGAATGATTGATAATACAGGAGCTTTGCCCATTGCTGTGTAATATTCAGTCACAATACTCATAATAGCACCTACAATTGTACCAACTAAAATAGCACCAAATACGCCCATTTTAGTGAATGTAACTGAACGTAAAGTAATATCGCCTTCTGGTAACATATACATCACAATAAAATACGAAGCAATTACCGTTAAAGCCATTGAAGCCCAGTTACCCATATTTAAAGCCATTTGTACATTTGATTTATCATCTTTAATACGTACAAACCAAGTTCCTACAATTGAAAATAAAATCCCTAAACCACAAATTACCATTGGTAATAATACAGGAGAGAATCCATTAAAGCCATCAGTATAAATACCATTTACTTTTTCGATAATAATTTCTTGTCCTAATACCATCGTTGCTAAAATAGTTGCAACATAAGAACCAAATAAATCGGCACCCATACCAGCTACATCACCTACGTTATCACCTAC
>JANYGR010000541.1 GCA_025359355.1 Bacteroidota bacterium
GAAATTACCTGAATCCTTTTTAACAAGCGATTTGTATGGAAACCGTTCGCCTGAATTTCAATCCATTATAGATGCTTACATTACTGATGAAACTAAATTTATATTTATTGCCCCCGAATATAATGGCAGTTTTGCGGGCGTGTTGAAAGTTTTTTTAGATGCCATTCCTCCTAGATTATGGGCAGATAATAAGGCTTGTTTAGTGGGCGTGTCATTAGGCAGAGCAGGTAATTTGCGAGGATTGGAACATTTAACCAATATCTTAAATTATTTGAAGGTAAATGTTTACCATAATAAATTACCAATTAGTATCGTTGATAAATTATTAGATCCTTCTGGAAATATTATAGATACTGACACTCAAAAGGTTATAGATGCTCAACTTGATGGCTTTTTAAAATTTTAATTAACCTTTAGGGAAATACACAAGGTGCTTTTCATTATACATACGGATGTATTTGGTAGCTAATTCTTTTTTGTTTTTTTTACTTAAAGTCATGTATTCCTTATAAATTGCCTCATCGCGCATTAACAGTTCTTCTGTTTTTTCGATGCTGAAAGGAAAGACTTCTCCACTATAAAAATCTAATAAAAACTGACGTATCTCACGAGTTCTTGTTTGGGAGCTATTCATAGGGGCATTCATAAAGGGGTCGTAATTCTGAGAAATACTAGCTACTTCAACAGTTCCCAAAAAGTTGCTAATAGCACCAAAAATAGGAATACGAAAAAAGTTTTTATCCAAGTTGATGAAAATAATATTGTTTTGACAATAACCCCATACTTTATTGGATTGTATTTTAGTAATGGAACCATCGCGTTCTTTATATTCAATAATATCCTGTTCAATTAATTTACTGTAAAAATCAAGTTGATCTTTATTAATAGTTGTAATGATTTGTTCTTTGGGAATAGGCCAATTAACGCGAAATTCTTGATAATTGAGGTAAAGACCTTCATATAAGCGAAAATCTTTTGTAAACGGAATAGAATCTTGTGATAGTAGGTTAGTAGGTAACCAACATAGCATTATGAAAACATAAATGATAATCCGCATGTTGTAAATATCTGATTTTTTTGTAATTTAATAGGATAATTTAGGCAACATGTTAAAGTATTTTACATTTTTTAGTGTTTTAATAATTTCATTTTCATTGAACTCGCAAAGTGTTTTTAATACGGAACTAATTAAAAAAATAAATTATAGCCCGTCCTCCGAAATCATTGAGGTATTGGTGCTTTCAAAAGCTCATACAGAACTTAATTTTTCTGCAATTCCTCAACTAAAAGTAAAATATCAAGTGGCTAATATTTATGCGATAAGTTCCAGTATCCAATCATTGCTGGAATTAGCCAAACAGCCTAATTGCATTCGTATAGAGTATATGGAGCATCATTTAAAATTAATGGATGACACCGCTTTGGTTCGTAATCGAATTCAAAATGTTCATTTAGGATTAACGCCTTTGTCTCAATCATACGATGGGACGGGTATTTTAGTTGGTATTATAGATTCTGGCTGTGATTTCACACATCCTGATTTGAAAGATGCTAGCGGAAACTCCCGTATTAAATTTTTATGGGATATGACAAAACCGTTAGCTGCCAATACGCCAACACCCTTTGGTTATGGCCAAGAGTGGAACAATACCGATATTGATTTAGGGTTATGTACACATAGCGATGCGGCTGATTATGGTCACGGTACCGCGTCTGCGGGTATTGCAGCAGGAAATGGCTTGGCTATTGGGAAACATGAAGGTGGTGCGCCTAAAGCAGATATTATGGTTGTGGCGTTAGATTTCAATAAAACAGGATTTGTGATTGCAGACGCTGTTCAATATTTAATTAGCAAAGCACAAGTATTAAACATGCCCTTAGTGATTAATGCGAGTGTGGGGGATTATTACGGAAGTCATGATGGTACTGATTTAGAAGCACAATTAATTGATAATTTAACTGCAAATATTCCCGGCAGAGTCTTAGTAGCATCTGCTGGAAATGCAGGTATGTATAAATTTCATGTAGGATATAATACCACAGCATTGGATACTAATTTTACTTACATAAAAAATGCGAGTACGCATATTAATGTTTCTGAATTTGCTGATACCTTACAAATAAAAAATGTGCGTTATACCGTAGGGGTTAATAATACAGGGTTTTTCGACTTAGGCAACATTGGTTTTAAAAATTACAATTATGCACTTAACACTTTAAAGAGAGATACGATTTATCATAATACGAATAGAATAGGGGTTGT
>JANYGR010000559.1 GCA_025359355.1 Bacteroidota bacterium
TTTATGGCAACCAAACAGCATAGGTGTATTAATGGGTTTAGTCATTGGCAAACCTTTAGGCATTTGTTTATTTTCGTTTTTAGCAGTATCCATAGGCATTTGCACCTTACCTTCTGATTTAAAATGGAAACATATTTTAGGCGCAGGGTTTTTAGGAGGAATAGGATTTACAATGTCAATTTTTATTACACTTTTAGCGTTTAATAATAACGAGCTTATTACTGGAACAAAAATTACAATTCTACTATCTTCCTTAATTGCGGGAATCATAGGTTTCTTATGGCTAAAAGTAGCTTTAAAAAAAGAGCCTGACTCTATTTGATACAGTTCCCTTCAGGTTTTCTAAAACCAGTCGATTCTTATAGGGAAGGATTCTTCTCTTATACTTTTACCAAATCTGTCTTTATTCTTAAATTTAAAAAATATTAATATAATTTCATATGTAAGTTTCATTTATTTAAATTGAATAAATGAAAAATATCAAAGAATAACAAAATGTTTAGAATAAAAAAATTTGAAATAATATGTTGTTTTAATACCAAAAGACTAATTACTATTTATTTTTTGGTAAATTTATAATTGAATTATCAATTCAGTCTTTACTTTATTCTGAATTTAGTAATCAAATACCAAGTAAATAATCCTATGAGATTACTGATTTACATACTACCTTTTCTGTTTTCTAATTTAATTTATAGTCAATTAAACTTAGAATTGAAGGAAAAATACACTTCCAATTGGTCAATCCCAGACAAAAAAAAACTGGAAAATGCCGACCGTTATTTTAGCAATCAAGAATATTTGTTTGCACGGCCAATTTATGATAGTTTATATAAAGCCCACAAAGGCGATTTGTACATTGGTTATTTATTAGGTTCCTGCGACACTTATGATTCACATCATCAAATAAATTCTGAGTCACTTATTAAAGCAGCCGAATCAATCAAATCCGACCTTTTAGATTACGATTATTTTTTAGGAAGAGCTTATGAATTTAATAACAGAGAGGCAGATGCCATTGTTCAGTTTGAAAAATATAAATTAAACCCATTAAACAAAGCATTAAAAGAGGAAGTTGATCATCAAATAAATATTTGTAAAAATGCTATTTTATTTGAAAATAAATCGGCGGTAGCTAAAATTACAAATATTGGTCCTCCGGTAAACTCAATCGGTTCCGAATATACTCCTGTTTTTCCATCGAACGAATTTTTTATGGTTTTTACTTACCGTGGAGAAAAATCTATGGGGGGCAAACAATTGTTACCAAATAAAATAGATGAAAAAAACGGGATCTATTTTGAAGACATTATGATCTCGCATAAAGATGACAAAAATAATTGGACTGAGCCAAAACCAATTAATTCATTGAATACTACTGGACACGATGCGGTTATTTCAATATCTCATGATGGACAAAAACTGTTTATTTATAAAAATATAGGCGTTGGAAACGGAGATATATTCATGAGTACATTAGACGGATCGAATTGGAGTATACCTGAAAAAGTAAAAGGTATTAACTCCAACTTTTGGGAAGGAAGTATGTGCTTATCACCTGACGAAAAAATAATTTATTTTTCAAGTGAACGACAAGGTGGTTATGGAGGCAGAGATATTTATTTTGCCCAATTAATGGCAGATGGAACCTGGGGTAATGTTAAAAACTTGGGGCCTGATATTAATACAAAGTATGATGAAGATGCTCCATTTGTCCACTCCGATGGGAAGACCTTATTTTTTGCATCAACTGGACATAACTCCATTGGTGGTTATGATATTTTTAAAAGTGAAATGAAACAAGGCAAATGGTCTACACCTTATAATGTAGGTAAACCTGTTAATACAACGCAAGACGATAAATTTTATGTGGTTTCATCTGATGGAGAAAGAGGTTATTACTCGTCTGAACGAAAGGATGGTTTAGGACTACAAGATATTTACATGGTTGAGCCAGGATTATTTGGCAAGCCTAGTTCATTAGTTTTAATTACAGGCAATGTAACTTACGACAATGAACCTGTAAAAGCCACTATTTTTGTTCGTTCTAAATTAAACCGAAAAGATTTTTCAGGTATATTTAATTCCAACTCAATTACCGGTAATTATATGGTAAATCTTCCTTCCGGGAACGAATACGAAATTGTTTATCGTTATCTAAACACAGCTATTACTAAAGATATTTCTACTGCAAAAATCGACACGTTTGCCAAAATTGAAATTAATACGGAATTATTTTCCGATGATTTCTTGAAATTAAATTACGCAAAAGTTGATTCATCCGAACTTAAACCTGATGACTTTACCAGCATTGGTTTAACTCAAGATGAACTATTCACCAAGTTTGGCAATACAGTTGTTGATAGTTTATATTATACCGTTCAAATTGGCGCATATAAACTTATTGAAAATTTCAATTACTCCAAACTAATCGGCTTACCAAAAGCTCAACGAAAAACTTTTTCAGATAATATCACGCGTTTTACGCTAGGTGGTTTCAATACTCTAAATGAAACAAATGCTATCTTACTCAAAGCTAAAAAAAATGGCATTAAAGATTCCTTTATCATTGCTATATATAAGGGTGAACGCTATTATTTTACTGAATTAATAAATCAGCATATCTTAAAATAATTTTTCTTTAATCAGTATATTAAATATTTTTTCCAGTTGAAAAACAGCCAAATGTGTAACATTGCTTATGTAATTTAATTTACCTTTATTTGATCAAGTATACCATATACATAATTGTTTTTTTAGTAATCGTAGCCAAAGGAGAAATGTCTTCTTTATGCTGCTTCATCATGGAGAGTGAAAAGCTCAAAGTAGTGTGGTTCGCTGGGGTCAGGCCAAAGCGATTTTGAGCAACCGATTTAGAACCTGAAAAAAGACAAACCAAGGATAATAAAA
>JANYGR010000132.1 GCA_025359355.1 Bacteroidota bacterium
TATTTACTAAAATCCAAACCATCCTGACTACCTTCTTGTCCTGTGCCTTTCATTTGTTTGCCACGCTTAAAGATAGAAGCATCCATTTTACCAAACAAATACGTAACAGTAAATCTAACGTAACGTGTTTCTCTACGACGAGATAAATCTTGAATGTAATAAGGTGTTTCGTAATGCGTACCCATAATACGCGTATTAAAGGCATCACTCAAGGTTGCATTAAAAATCCATTTGGTTTTATACATATAGTTTAATGAAACATCCATAGAGTATACAGGTTTAGCATATCCTAATAATAAAATTTTAGGCGATTCGTAATTTCCATTCACTTGTAAGGTAAAGTTTTTAGGAAATTTATAAGAGAGCGTCGCTTTCGCATTATAAGCATAACCTTCCGCTTTTACTTCAGGTTGATTCTGCACAACCATTCCTTTGATGTATATATAAAAAGCATTAGCATTTAAGGTCATGTCTAAATTTTTAAACAAAGTTAATTTCAAAGTATTTTCTATACCATAACGAATACTATTATTTCCGTTTACAGTTGTATTAATTAAAACATTAGATTCGCCTGGATTTGGGCTATAATAGGCTATTTCGGTAATTGGCTGTTCTTCGTATCTAAAATAACCAGAACCTAAGAAACTACCTTTCGTAAATATTTTATTGTAATTTAATTCCGCTATGTTTTTAAACTCTGGTTTTAATTGCGGATTTCCGATTCGTCTGTTTTGATTATCAGCAAACATGACAAAAGGCATTAACTGAAAAAAGTTAGGGCGAGTTATTTTTCTACTAAAATTTAATTGCCACTCTTGATTATTTTTTCCTTTTTTAGAAAAATAAATTGCAGGAAATAATGATTTTAAAAGATCATCGCCAGTCGATGGATAGTTGTATGAAAATTCTAAATTTTTATCGGTTATTTTTCCTTTGTAATAAGATTGCTCGAAGCGTAATCCCGCTTGGTAATTGATGTTCCAAAAGGTTTTAGAAGAATAATTAACATAAGCCGCATTTACCATTTCAGTAATGGTATAATGATTACTCATATTCACATTATTAGTATAGTTATCAGATTTTGTTGATGTAGAATCGTAGGTACTATTGTGACTGTCGCTATTTTTATAAAAAGCTTTTAATCCTAATTCTAATTTTTTAGTTTCTGAAATAGGATTTACATAATCTGCTTGAAACACAAACTGATTAGCTGTTGTGCCGCCGTCATTTTTTTGAAAAGTAGAGTAAGGATTTATCACCGAATCGGGATTGCTAATGGTAGATGCATTATTAAAGGTAGAAAATAGATAGCCATTGTTTGAATGCGTATAATTATGATTTGCATCGAAGGTTAATTCTTTACCAACTTTAGGAAATGTTTTTTTATATAAGATTTGAGTATTATAATTATTGAACTTAGCGTGTTGGCTATTGTCTCTGTATCCCGAAGTTCCAAACTCTCTGTTGCCACTAGTGAATGGAATTATCCCACTTCCAGTAAAATTTTGCATATCATTGGTGTTAAACTGTCCACCAACAATCATTTCGCTTAAGGTTATCGTATTTCTATTATTGATATTATAATCGATACCAATTTTCCCAAAATTAAATTGGTTAAACATACGGGCAATATTATTTTGATTGAAAGTACCAATACTTTTTCCAGTTGCAGTATCTAATTGTGTACGATTAGTATAGCCGTTATTATTATTAAAACCTTGGTTGTATGAATACATTAAGGATACATTCCACGGACCACCTTTTAAATTCAAATTGCCCATACCGCCATATCTATCGCCTGTTCCAATATATCCCATCAGCATTCCATTGTATCCAGGTTTAGCATTACGTTTCATAACGATATTTAAAATACCACCTGTAGCACTTGCATCAAATTTTACTGATGGATTGGTAATGACTTCTACACGTTCTATTTGATCTGCTGGAATTTGTTGTAAGGTTAAAGTTGTTGGTCGTCCGTCAACAAAAATGGTTGGCGATTGATTTCGCAACTGCGCATTACCATCTGCATCAACCGTTACGCCTGGTACATTCTTCATCACGTCAACAGCAGTACCGCCTTTAACAGATAAATCCTTATCAACGTTATACGTTCTTCTATCTATAGATAAAGTAACTGTACTTTTTTCAGCGGACACTTCAACTTCATTTAATTGAGTTTCATCTACGCTCAATTTTATATCTCCCAAATCTTGTTCAACTTTATCTGGCGGCACGATATATACTTTTTGTAAATAATCTTTATAGCCAATAAATTTAACCTTAACACGCACTTGTCCAAAAGATGGAAGACCATCTACCGAAAAATCTCC
>JANYGR010000022.1 GCA_025359355.1 Bacteroidota bacterium
CAATCCTAAGGCTAAAAATAAATAGCCTTTATATTGTTTAATGTTGTTATATAAAATTTTCATGTAATGAGATCAATTGTTAAAATAGATGTTGCAACATCAAATTTACGAATTTGTTTTGAAATAGATTACAAAGTTATAGAAATAACGTAATGTTTTGTAGTAACCTTAGTCTAGTTTAACGACTTTTTGCATAGCGAAAATTATTTTCTTTTACTGGGACACCGATTTTTCAATAGCTTTGTAATTCATCCCAAATTATCGGCAGGTTACGTATACATTCGATTTTTTACGGTAAAACCCAAAACTTCCAATCATCCCAATATTCCTTATAATAGTAATTGAAATTTTTATAAGTTGGTCTTGTTTCTAATTTATTTGCTGCCAAGTAATAAATGAATTCTTTTTCCTGCATAAATGTTTTGACTTTATTATTTACTAAGTCATATACAAAATAACCTCCTTCATAATTTTCATTTTCACCGCCCGTCAAACCATAAACATATTTGTCTGTAATAATAAATTTATCAATTTCTATTAAATTAATCGGTCCTTCATCTTGAATGTATGCTTGTCTAGCATCTACTTCTTGAATAGCTCGCCAATGCCCAATTGGAACTCTTGCATCATCACCAAGTCCATGGTCGCCATAATAAGAAAACATAAAAAAGAATAGCCCAATTGAAATGAATAGACCACTTAAAAACCAAAGTCGAAATTTTCTCTTTGAAACTCTATCAAACCAACTGTTTGTTCTGTAGCGTGCAATAATTTTAAAAGCAATTAATACCAAGAAAGCATAAATGCAGCTTAGAATTGAAATTTTAATTAATTCGAATACCAAATGAAAAATTGTGACCATTGATTTTTGACTAATGTTAAATTTATTTTTAAAGCTGACGTATAATCCAAAATCAATCCCATAAATCCTCTTTACTACCTACATCCAGCTTCTCTATAATCCTTTTTAGCATTAGGGTTTTCTAATACTTGAAACGACATACGAGGTTCACCAAATAATTGACAGTAACGTTCAGGATTTCTTTCTTTTGCTTTATGCAAAGCATCACTAAACGTACGGCTAAAAAATTTCTCGGGTAAGTGGGAAGCAATGGAAATATAACTGAATAATAAATTTTCATTCACATTTTCTACTTTTAAGAATGGTTCTAAAACATTGGATGAAAATTTATAATCTTTTCCGCGAGTAAACGCATACGCTAATTTTAATGCATTTTGCCAGGTTGCTTCTTTAAAATTATAAAAACTTTTTATCTTAGTAATACATGCTTCAACCAAAGGTTCCGCATTTTCCATAGTATCTAATGATTCCATAATTTTAAATTGCCATTCGATATTGATGCCGTCCACTAATTTTTTAGCAATTTTAGTTTTATATAAAGCATCAATTTCTTGTTGCGTTTTTTGTTGTTGTTCTTTTGTTCCTAATGTCGAATCTAAAACAATAGAACTATAGAGTCTGTTGTAGCGAACAATATCATTTGTTGGGTCTAATTTTTCAAGACGTTTTAATTCTTCATAATCATCTTCATCTACGATGCTGCTATTTCCTATGAAATTAAAATATACTTTGTTATTCAATAAGTTTATAAAAGCTGCATCGTTCGGCACTTTCATGCTATCCAACACATCTTCTGTATATTTTTTTTCTAATTTTTTTCCGAACGTATATTCCATGATCTTATATGCTTGAGCCATTTTATTAGCTTTCACGGCCCTGTTAAATGATACCACTGAAAACTTTTGTTCTTTGTCTCCCGTAATATCATACGTTACATCCATCACAATTTGTGCAAAACGTTGCTTGGCTAACACAGGTTCTAATTCTTTTAATAAAGCTCCGTCTGTGTTTATTTTTTTGATAGCTTTCTCTTTGCCAAGTTTGACAACATCGGCATATTTGCCATCTTCCATTTCTAATTCAAATAAATTCCAAGAGTCTTTTGTTTCAATGTTAGGATTGATCTTATTATTCTGCATGCTTTGTAATACCATGGTAACACTCTCCGCACGCTTGCGTTGAAGTTTCGCATTGGCATCAGCATTTCCTTCAATAGATGAATAGGCATATATATATAAACCATCAATCATAAAATCAGGTTCATTCATCGCTTTAATAAATGGCTGTATATCTTCTGCTTTAAACTCTGATTTATTTTTTTCGAAAGGAATCGTGAAATTTAAAATAGAACTTTCCGAACGTGGTTCAAATGGCGGTTTTAATCCTATACTTTCCGGTGCCGGAATTAAACCAATAGGCGTACTACTTTCCTGATCTCCGTTTTCTAAATAGCTTCTAGTAACTGTTCGGCAAACGTGTCCGTCTTGCACCACAATTAAATTTAACTCATAAGGTCCCGTGATCTTAGGGTTAAATTTCCCCATTTCTAATTTCAATTTGTTGATCTTAATTTTCTTTTTTGCGTTCTTATCAGGCACAATTAAATTTTTACTGAATACTTTATCTTTAAATACGATTTTTTGCATAACACCTTTATTTTGCAAATTATTATCAATGATGTTATAGTCTGCTTTTTCGTATTGAGAGCGCTGAACAACATCTACCGCCAAACCATCTTTCGTTTTTTTCAAAAGACGCTTCAAGTCTTTTAAGTTAGCGTACTCTAAATAAATCTTACCATTTTCTACACTTAATCCTTTTTGAAGAAGATCAAAATTCTTCCATTTATCGCAGTTTTTGCAGGATTTAACATCAGGCATTAATAATTTTTTTGATTTAGTATTAAAAGGAACTGCTAATTCTTTTTTCTTTTTAGCACCTTCATTAAAACTATCATAGCCTCCAAAAACAGCCACTGCGTATGCTTTTTTATTGCCTTCATCTGGCACACATTTAATGCCAATCATCATGTATTGGGGACTCAATAAAATAACTTTATCTTTTTTATTATTTTCCCAACGTGTCCAAATAATTTTAGCAACTTGTTCTGTTTTATAATTGTCTCTTCCCTTACTAATAGGAGCATTCATAGCTACCTCTTCACCTTTTTTAGTACCACCTGCTTTTACTAAATTCTTTTTTGCTTTTTCAGGATCAACTTTTACTTGCCCTGATTCAGACATTTTTTCAGCATCAATGGCAGCCGCATCAACTAAAATTTGATTTACTTCAAACGTATCTAACCCGTTTAATAGTCTGAATTTATTTAATTCCCTCACTAAATAATTTGGTAAATCGTTTATGTTAAAATCATCTTGAGATCGAGCAGAAATAGCAAGCAAGAAGAATGCAATAGAAAATAAAAAATGCTTCATAGTGTTTTAGTAGTGAGTAGTTTAAAACAAATATTAAAAAAAGTAGTTACAATGCCATTTAAGAGTATAAACAAACTATCAACAACAAATTGAAGATTCTTTGTCAAAAGCATAAAATATAAATAGCAATTACTATATTCGTCATCGTACAAAATTAGATCTAACACATGAAAAAAATTTTAATTGCCAACCGTGGAGAGATAGCCTTACGCGTTATGCGAAGTGCTAAAGAAATGGGTATACAAACTGTAGCTATTTTTAGTGAAGCTGATAGAAACGCACCATTTGTGCGTTACGCTGATGAGGCTGTTTGTGTTGGTCCACCGCCAAGTGCTCAATCCTATTTGCAAGGCGATAAAATTTTAGAAATATGTAAAGTATTAGGCGTTGATGGTATTCATCCAGGTTATGGATTTTTATCTGAAAATGCTGATTTTGCTCGTAAAGTAAAGCAAGCCGGAATTACCTTTATAGGACCAAGTGCTGAAGCAATGGATATGATGGGCGATAAATTAAGCGCCAAAGCAACTGCGAAAAAATATAAAGTACCAATGATTCCAGGCTCTGATGGCGCAATTTCTGATTTAGCAGAAGCTACTAAAATCGCGAAAGAAATTGGCTTTCCTTTATTAATAAAAGCCTCTGCTGGTGGTGGTGGTAAAGGAATGCGTTTGGTAGAAAAAGCAAGTGAAGTAGAAGAGCAAATGAAAATGGCTATTAGCGAAGCAATCTCTGCTTTTGGCAATGGGGCTGTTTTTATTGAACGTTACGCTACTGGCCCACGTCATATCGAAATACAAGTATTAGCAGATAATCATGGTAATTGTGTGTATTTATTTGAACGTGAATGCAGTATCCAACGTCGTCACCAAAAGGTAATTGAAGAAGCTCCATCTTCTATCTTAACTCCCGAGTTAAGAAAACAAATGGGTGAATGCGCCGTTGACGTTGCAAAAGCCTGTAATTACAGTGGAGTTGGAACAGTTGAATTTCTATTAGATGATCAAAATCGTTTTTATTTTTTAGAAATGAATACGCGTTTGCAAGTAGAACATCCGGTAACGGAAATGATTACTGGCCTTGATTTAGTGAAAGAACAAATTAAAGTAGCTCGTAACGAAAAATTATCTATCACTCAAAATGATTTAAAAATTAATGGACATTCGATAGAAGTGCGTGTGTGCGCCGAAGATCCTTGTAACGATTTTTTACCAGATATTGGAAACTTAAAAACATACAGAGTGCCTACTGGCCCTGGTGTTCGCGTAGATGATTCGTTTGAAGAAGGTATGGATATTCCTATTTATTATGATCCGATGATTGCAAAATTAATTGTTCATGGTAACGATAGAACTGATGCTATTGATAAAATGTTACGTGCTATACAAGATTAT
>JANYGR010000042.1 GCA_025359355.1 Bacteroidota bacterium
TAGCGGGCCAAACGCTCGCACGGTTCAAATTAAATTAAATCCATTCACTCTTGTTGGTGCTACTACCCGTAGTGGCCTATTAACAGCACCTTTACGCGCACGTTTCGGAATTACATCCCGCTTAAATTATTATGACAGTAAAGTATTAACAGGTATCGTGCAACGCAGCTCCGATATTTTAGGGGTAGAAATTGCGGATGAAGCTGCCTACGAAATAGCTCGCAGAAGTCGTGGAACGCCTCGTATTGCTAATGCCTTACTAAGACGCGTGAGAGATTTTGCACAAATAAAAGGCGACGGAACCATTACCATTGATATTGCTACTTATGGCTTAAAGGCTTTAAACGTTGATAAAAATGGCTTAGACGAAATGGATATTCGTATTCTCTCAGCTATTATCGAAAAATTTAAAGGGGGTCCTGTTGGCATCACTACTATCAGTACTGCTGTTGGCGAGGAATCTGGCACTATTGAAGAAGTATACGAACCTTTTTTAATACAAGAAGGCTACCTCGCTCGCACACCAAGAGGTAGAGAGGCTACTGAAAAAGCATACAAACACTTAGGCAAATCCTTCAAAGGAAGATTAGGTGGTTTGTTTGAGGATTAATTTACGCTCTTATTGTTTTTTATTCTCTTTAGGTCCAAATTTTTTATTGTAAACAAAGGGAATTCCCAATTCCAATACTGGTTCTTTTTGCTCAGATTCTATTGGTAAATTATGATGATCAGCATAATAAATTTTCAATAAAATAACAAAGTAGGAAATAAGTAAGGGGCCAAAAATTAAACCCGTTACTCCTAAATATTCCAAGCCTAAAATAATACCCAATACGGTTATAACAGGATGTACATCAGCCATTTTTTTTGCTAACACAAAACGGATCACATTATCCATACTTCCCATAACAATGGCACTCCACGCAAGCACTAATAAACCTTGCCATGTATGACCAAATGCAAATAAATAAACGCAAACTGGTACCCAAATAATACCTGTACCCACAATTGGGATCACCGAAGCAAAGCCGGTTAATATACCCCAAAAGCCTGCCTCTGGCACTCCCGCTATGTAATATACCACAAATGCAAATGCTCCCTGAACCAAGGCTATCAATGGAATTCCGACGGCATTACTAAACGTATGAGATTTTAATTCATCACCAAATATTTTAATATTTTCGTTCCTAAAGGGAAGTATCTTTAAAATATACGTCTCCATCCTATTAAAATTGATCAACATAAAATACAAAAAGAAATAAAGCATCAAAATAGAAGAAACAAAATTAAACCCTTCGTTTAGTGCACTAGATAATACTTTAGCGCTGGTTGTCTTCATAACTTCTATGTTTTTAGGAGTCATCAATTCAATATTAAAATCTTGTTGCGCCGTAGAATCCAGTTGATGAACATAAGGCATATACATATTTGGATCTGATGCTATTGGCACCACTTTATTATATACCATGGTTACAAAAAATGAAATTGGTAATAAAATAATGAAAAACGAAACAATCATAATTAGAATGGCTGCCCAACTTTTTTTCCATTTTTTTTCATGAACCAACTTGTTCATCCATCCCTTAAATAATACGTAAAAGATAACACTTCCTAAAAAAGCGGTGAAATAGTCACTAAGCGTATAGACCAACAGTAAACCAAATAAAACGATGATGACTAAAAAAATATTTTTATTAGTATGAGAGCTAGGTGTTGAGTTCATGATTTAAATCACTAAAGTGTTTAGATTGAAATTTTTTAGTAAATTAGTGTAAATATTTAACAACTCAAAATGATGGGCGATAAAACAAAAATAATGGGAGCGTTAGTATTAGGCGCTATTGCGGGTGTAGCTATCGTTAAACTATTAGAATCTGAGAAAGGCAAAGAGTTCGTGGAAAGCGCTAAAGAAAAAGCACAAGCAACGGCCGATGACATCAAAGCAAAAATTCATCAACTTGAAAATGAACTAACGGAATTATTGCAAATGCAACAAGAATCCAATTCTAATAACAAAGCTTAATCTATTTAAACAACCAACAAATGGAAGGTAATCCAAATACTTATTTTGAAGAAACATACGATTTAGTCAAGAAATATACAGATGATCGTTTATTATTACTAAAGATCCAGTCGGCAAAAAAAACCGCCAAAATCACTAGTAAGATCATTTATATTTTTGCAGCTTCTATTTTATTATTTTTTGTATTTCTGTTTTTAGGCTTTATGTTGGCCTATTTTTTTGCAGAAAAACTCAATAGTACATTCTATGGTTTTGCTATAGTAGCAGGTATTTCTGTATTTATTTTATTATTATTCATAGTATTGTATAAAATCTATTTTTCGGACAAAATAATGAATATGATTACGCAGGTATTTTTTGAAAACGATCCTAATAATTTTGATGAAGATGATGAATAATAATTACAATATCGTTTCTTATGGTGATTTGGAACACGAAGAAATTCGTGTAAAAAAACGCATCAAAAAACAGGAAGAACAAATTAAAGTTCAACTTCAAACATTACCCGAGGAAATCGTTACAACAGGCGTTACCAAAGTTGTTTCCGGTATTTTAAGCGGTAATTTGTTTAAGTCCGCTTTTTCGATTATCAAAACGGTAGGCTCTGTAGTTTCTGAAATAAAAGGCGAAAAATCTCAGTCTGGTGGATTGATGAATATGATAAAGAATCTAATAAAAGATAAGTTATCAAACTAAATTTATTTCAATACTAATTGAAGTCTCGACGGCTATAAGACCCTTTAAAATGCGATTGTGTGGGTCAATTGAAGATTAATTTTTTATTTTAAAATTAAATAAACTACCTTTATTGTGATGAATTATTCTCACTATATATCCATTAATCCAACTATTAGATTTGGTAAACCTTGTATAATAGGTACACGTATTAGTGTGTATGATGTATTAGGTTGGTTTGCATCGGGTATGACTATGGTGGAAATATTAGAAGACTTTCCTCAATTATCTAAAGAAAAAATACAAGCATGTTTAGCCTTTGCGGCAGATAGAGAACATAAGTTTAAGATTGCATCATGATAAACATATTGTTAGATGAAAATCTTTCTTTTAAAATAAAAAAAGAACTGAAACATCTTTTTGATGATCTAAAATTACGTTGCTATTAATGAGTTTTTATTAAGTACAGAAAATGGATTTCTCGAAATTTATTAGGTTTAACAGTCATTGAATTCCCAACAACATACACAACTCATCAAATCTGAAGCTAAGCGTTTAGGCTTCGATTTTTGTGGTATCTCAAAAGCAGAATTTTTAGAAGAAGAAGCGCCCCGTTTAGAAAAATGGTTGAAAGCCTCTATGCATGGACAAATGCAGTACATGGAAAATTATTTTGACAAACGCCTCGATCCAACACTCTTGGTGGAAGGTGCTAAATCCGTCGTATCTTTATTATTCAATTATTATCCGGAGCAGACTCAAAACTCTGATGCGCCAAAGATTTCAAAGTACGCTTATGGGAATGATTACCATGAAATCATTAAAGAAAAATTAAAAGAATTTGTTAATACACTCAAAGAACAAATTGGTGATATAAACGGAAGAGTGTTTGTAGATAGCGCTCCAGTGCTTGATAAAGCTTGGGCA
>JANYGR010000066.1 GCA_025359355.1 Bacteroidota bacterium
TTTACTAAATGGGTTGTATTAGATTAGATATTTTAGAGCAAGATTATAAACGTAGTGAGCATAAAATGTTTACTATAAAAAGTAGCTTGACTAAAAATAAAACTAAAATAAACGTGCGTAGTGGTTACTTGTACGGATTTAATGGGAAGGAAAACGACAACGAAGTAAAAGGCGCAGGAAATAGTCAGGACTATGGAATGAGGATTTATGACCCGCGTTTAGGAAGGTTTTTAAGTGTTGACCCTATTGGTTATGATTATCCTTGGAACTCTCCTTATGCTTTTGCTGAAAATGAACCTATTTCAAATATTGATTTAGATGGGCTTGAAAAAAAGAAAGGAAATTTCTTTGACGTTGCTAAATGCTTTAATCCCAATAAACGCCATAAACATCCAAATAGTCATGTAAGTCATTTTGACTTACAAATATTAATAAGAAATCGTCATAGAAAAACTCATAAAGTAACTCGAAAAGAAGATATTGAAAAGAAACAAAACTCTAATTTGCCTAATGATAAAAACAAACAGGCATTTGAACCAAAGGAATCTACTGAGCCACAAGGCGATAACGGACAAAAAAAGACACGAGATGGAGAGGTAACAGTCCCTTCTTTTTTCACAGCCTATGCGGATGGCGATGTATATAAGGATAAAAACAGTACTGAATTTCGTGGAGATGTTGGAGCTGGAACTAAATTGATGAAAGACGTTGATAATGTTTTAAAAACATTTGAAAATAAAGATGATGCCGAATTAGTCATTACTATAGGTGGTGGTAGTAGTGTTAGTGAGGAAGTAAAAAAAGCACGAGGAGAATCTATTAAAAAAGAGTTAGAAAGCAAAGGATTTAAAGGACAAATTAGCGTTACAACGACAAACGATAATGTGCCAGCAGTACAAATAATGGGATCAGATGGAGAAAAGAAAACAAATACTAAAAAGGAATAAAATATTTGTTTTTTCGATTATATTATTTTGTTTAGAGATGTCATTTACTTCCATAAAACAAGATAACATTTATAAGGAAAAAGAAATAATTGTTTGGAATGAAAACAATAAACTTAAATGGGATTATTTTAAAGGTAAAGTCCCTGAATCTAAATATGGCGCTATAACTTGTAGCACCATATATTCTAAATTTGAAAGTGGTAATTTTTTAATACTTAATACCAGAGCTTGTTTTGTAAAAAAAGAATCTTGGCATAAAGATGGATATTCTATTGCTTATTATTTAAACCACGAACAAAAACATTTTGACATAACGGAAATTTATGCGAGAAAGCTACGGAAAACGCTAACAGATACAGTTTTTAAAACCGAAACAATCGCTAAGAAAGAGATTAATAGAATAATACGAAGTAACAATAAGGCTCTTAATGATTATCAAGATTTATATGATAAAGAAACAAATCATTCGATAAATAAAGAAAATCAATCTTTGTGGGATAAGAAAATTGATGAGGAGTTGAAATCTTTAAGTAACTATACAAAGAATATAGTTGAAATAAAAATTAATTAACCCGCTGTTCAGGATATGCGTTAACGCCACACACAGGCTGCGCTGGATTTTGTGAGTAGGCAATGAGCGAGGCTAATCCTGCGTTGTATTAATTTTTAATATAAATGCTCCGCTTCCGCTTTATTATGCTCCGCCCTCACGGTTTTTTTTATTAATCCTAGCGGTTTTTTTTAATAATATTATAATTATAAATAATTTAATTTTTATATAAAAAGTTATACGCTACGCTCGCAAAGCTCACTGCTATTTGGTTGTAGCGAAGTTATTTTTTGAAAAGGTTTGTTTTATTTTTAATGAAATATTTTTTAAACTCACTTCGTTCGTTGTTATTTTTTTATGATTTAGTTTATTTATTTTAAGCTCGCTTTGCTCGCAAATTATTTATATAAGTTTGTAGTATATTTTGGTGTTAGTTTAGTTTTGATGTTTCACAAACTTTTGTAACATAAAATTATATTTGTACAAAAAGCCAACAACAGCCCAACATCTGCAACAAAACGCAAACTACAATTTAAAAATAATGAAAATTTTAAATTAAGAGGTTTTAAAATCCTTGGTATAAATCCACGTTTTTTTCTTCGCTTTAAACTTCGCTTTTTTTCCTTCGCAGAGTTCAACGCTTTTATTTGGTTTTTTACTTTGGCAAGCCAGTAAAAGTTTTTGTTTTTTTTGCCCATTTTTTTTAACGCCTAAGGCGTCAAATTTTTCTTTTAAAATAGGCGTTTTGTGTGCTTCAAATTGTGCTTAAATAAAACTTATTAACAAATACCTTAAATGCTTTGTATTGCTTTGCCTGTGGCGTTTTGGTGCGTTTTGTTTTTTATTTTTAAACCCTTTCTCTGCAAGCCTTTTGAGGGGTTTTGAAAAACCAAAAACCACACCCAAAAAATAAAAAATAAAATAAAAAAACAGAACGAAAAAAAAGGAACGAAAAAAAACAAACCACAACCTAAAATAACCGTGTGCGTAAAGTTTGCGTTATGCTTTGCATAACAAGCCATTTAAAAAATGGCTAAAGCCACAGCGTGGCTTGCAAACTTTACGCACACGGCTTTATTTTATGCTGTTGGTTTTTGGTTATTAGTTTTTAAAAATGAGGCTCAATATAAAAATGGGCAAAAAAAATGGGTAAAAAAATAAAATGGAAAAAAACAAAAATACTGTGCCTGCCAACCCGCCAACGGCAGGCACAAAACGCTGTCGCAATTAATCAACGCTTTTTTTTAGAACAGCCACCAAAAAAAATAAAACTAAAAACAAAATAACCGTGTGCGCAAAGTTTGCGCTATGCTTTGCATAGCAAGCAATTTAAAAAATTGCTAAAACCACTTTTTGTGGTTTGCAAACTTTGCGCACACGGTTTTATTTTATTTTTGTTTGTTTTTTTCTTTGCTCTTAAAATGTATTGTAATCAATCATTTATAATGATTATAAAAAATTAAGGTTTTTAAACCTTAACAATTGTAAAAAAGAAAATGGGCAAAAAAAAGAAAATGGGCAAAAAAGTAATGTGTAGCCAAAAGCTACAATTACTATGCGTTGCAAAGCAACGCTAAACAATGCTATTGAAAAAATGGGCAAAAAAATAAAATTGATTATAAGCTATTGTAAAGTGTTAAAAATGCTTTACGTGGCTTATTGTAAGCTAAAGCATAAATTACGCTTAAAACAGGCTACAAATACTAAAAACCACCAGCCAAAAACTAACAAGCCAAAAACAAAAAACTCAATAAAAAAAAAGCGAAAAAACCACCACCAAAAACCCTAAAAACCAATCCATCAAAACCCCTCAAAAGGCTTGCAGAGAAAGGGTTTAAAAATTGTGTGTGTTTATATTTATATTTTTTATAACATATATTTTTTAGGTGCTTTGATTACTATTAACCAATTAAAAAAATATATTATGAAACAATTATTTATCACAAACCCCCATTTTATTACCTACAAGCACGATAAACTAACCTTTGATATTTTGGGCGGTATTGATATTGCACAAGTAGAACGCTTAATTTGTACGCTTCGTATAAGCTATGGCGAATATCCGCCATTACGCACCACGCTTGATTTATACAACGATACACAAACCGAAAAACTAATGCGAACCCTTTGCGATAAATGGGAACTCAAATTATTAGATGTATCGGGCGTTTTAAATGATTTAACATTGCAATTAGAAGAATACCGTTTACAAGAACTTAGATTTATTGGTAAACAAAAACTACACAACTTTGAATTAAGCGACGAAGAGCAAACAAAAGCTACCTTATTTTTAAAAGAAAAAAATGTATTAACCGAACTCACTAAAAACCTCAATATTACTGGCGTTTTAGGCGAAGACGAAAACGCATTGATTTTATTTTTAACACTCGCATCTTATAAATATAATAATCCTTTTAGCGTTATATGTTTAGCAAAATCGGCAATTGGTAAAAGTTACCTTTTACAAAAACTAAAAGAATGTATGCCAATAGGCAGTTTTAGTTTTCATAGCCGAATATCAACAAACGCACTTTATTATTTTGATAGCAATACAATACACCAAAAAGCCTTATTGATAGAAGATTTAGAATGGACAACACAAATGTTATCGCCACTTGCAACCCTGCAAAGCCAAGGCAGGCTTGCCAATACAAGAGCCACAAAAGATAAAGACGGAATGTTGCACTCAACAACGTTTGAAGTTGTAGCAAATTTATGTTTGGTTGCGTGTGCATATAGCGATAAAAATGTAGAAGAAATGAGTTTACCTTTTTTATGTGTAAACCTTAATCATAGCACATTACAAGATATTGCAATTATGGATTATCAAAAAAAATGCAAAGCAGGTTTAATATTAAACGAAGAAATAAAAGCCACACAAAAACAATTACAAAATGTTATTGCAAGCCTTCAAAATGTAAGTATAATTAACCCTTTTGCAACCTTTATAAATTTGCCCGATGATGTGGCATATCCACGTAAATCACTTTTATTATTATTAAACTTTATAGAAATTATAACATACTTTTTTCAATACCAACGAGAGCAACACACTAACAAAGAAACAGGCGAAATTTATATAAAAACACAACCGCAAGATATTGAACTCGCTTTTGTATTATTAAAAAATCATTTGTTCCGTAGAGCTGATGAATTAAGCACATCTGCAAGAGGCTTTTATACGTGGCTTACAGCCTTTTTAACCGAAGCTAAAACAAATACGTTTACAGCACTTGACATACGCAAAATAAAACGCATACACCCACGCACGTTAAACAGGTATTTACAAGAATTAAAATTATTTAGTTACGTTCAAATTAGTGGCGGAAACAAACACCGTGAAGGCTTTATTTATAAAACAACAAACTTTGGAAATCAAACCGATGCACAGAGTAAGATAGAACAAGCCTTACAAGACACTTTAAAAAATATATGGGAACAACATAATAAAGCAAATATTGAAGCTATTACACCGCTTGTAATAAGTAAAGCCGAAGTTAAAGTACCGACAATGAAAAACACAAAACCAAAAATTGAAACTCCGCAAATAAATAATACAACAAACGAACCTATAACAAGTTAGACAGTTAGCCAAATACAACAAACCAACTCTAAAGCCACCGTTAAACGTGGCTTTAGTAGTTAGACGACATTAAAAACAAAAAAAGATAAAATAAAATTATCAAAAAAAATTATTACAAAATGCAAAACTTTATAAATTATTTACAAAGTAAAAATCATACTCCAAAAACGCAAAAAGCGTATTTGTATAGCGTAAATTTATTTATACTATGGTATAAAAACGAACTCATAAACTGCCTTAAAAAAGATATATTAAAGTATTTAGAATATTTACAAAACAATAAACACCAACAAAATATTACACGTAAAAACGCACTCATAGCCCTAAACCACTACTTTACATTTTTATATACAAACCAATTAATTACACAAAACCCTTGCTTATTAATTAATATTAGAGGCACAAAAAAACGTAGCCTTTATGTTATTTATACAACCGAAGAGCTAAATAATTTATACGATAATTACTACAACATATTTATAAAAAACTACGATAATAAGCGCATACCAAAAAACCAACAACAACAAAATTATTTAAGCAGGCAACGTAATTATATAATGCTTGGTTTATTAATATATCAAGGTTTATCAACTAGCGAACTACAAAACATAACTATTGCAGATGTTGATTTAAACAAAGCAAATATTAAAATTACAGGCAGTAAAAAAAGTAATGCACGCACATTGCCACTAAACGCTACCCAAATAGGAGCATTACTAAATTACATAAATAATATACGAGAATTATTTTTTAAATATTGCGAACCAACCGATAATTTATTTTGTTGTTTGCCCGAAAGTAGCAAGCAAAAAACCAATGCTACAAACTTAATGCACATTTTTAAACCATTAACAAAACAAGTAAAAAGCATTGATAAAAAATTAGAAAACTTTAAACACATACGAGCAAGTGTAATAACACACTGGTTAAAAATAGATGGCTTACGCAAAGCACAATACAAAGCAGGACACCGATATATAAGCAGTACCGAAAACTATTTACCAAATAACCTTGATGGATTAATTGATGATATAACAAAATTTAATCCGTTTTAAAAATTACATACTACTAAAAATGCTAAACAAAAACTTTACAAAAATAAAAAGCGAGTACACAACTTGGCTTACAACACTTGGTTTTAGTGCTGGTACGGTTTACGACTTTAAATTTAGAGTACAAGATATGTTTATGTATTTACAACAACAAAACATTAACCACATAAATAATATTACTCAACAACACATAACAAATTATTTTACTTACTTACAAACACGCCAAAACAAGCGTAAACAAGGTGCGTTAAGCATAAGCCATTTAAACCATAACTTTTGTGCTATTGATAAATTATTAGAATACTTGCATCAAATGGGCATACAAACATCACCAACACCCACAAACTTTAGATTAAAAGTGAATGAAGAGCAACGTATAAATAATATACAACCATTTACAAAAGATGAAATAAAAACGCTACAAGCCAACATTAATAATACTTACAGTAACTTTACGTTTAAACAACGAGAAGTAAAGCACGAACAATTA
This sequence comes from Bacteroidota bacterium, assembly GCA_025359355.1. GTDB lineage: Bacteria > Bacteroidota > Bacteroidia > B-17B0 > Aurantibacillaceae > UBA4416. The sequence goes on from JANYGR010000066.1 coordinate 6,623, forward strand.
AAATTAATATTTGCTTTATATTATGGTTGTGGCTTGCGCCGAACCGAAGGTTATAAACTAACAATTAACGATATTGATTTTGATAAAAAAACACTTTTTGTAAAACAAGGTAAAAATTATAAAGACCGTATTATACCAATGAATACAAGCGTTTGTAAAGCTTTAGAGCATTACATTTATAACTTTAGAAATTTACTTAAACTAAAACACAAACGTTTATTTATAAGTACAACAGGCACTTTAAACGGCAACTTACAACACTTGCACAGCATTACAATAAACGAAACACTACCAACAAAAAAAATAACCTTGCATATTTTACGCCACAGCATAGCAACGCATTTATTGCAAAACGGAATGAGTATTGAAAGCATCGCCCTTTTTTTAGGGCATAGCTCGCTTGAGAGTACGCAAATTTATACGCACCTTGTATAAGTTGCATCTTTAAAATTACAATGCCTTAAAATAGCCTTTAAATAAGCATTTATAAGCCTTGCTAATAAAACAGCAAGGCTTTTTTAGTTCAGCTGTTTTATTTAATTATTGCAAACGTGCCTTACTATAAATAAAAAATTATATTTTTGTAACATACTTTTTTTACTAAATGGGTTGTATTAGATTAGATATTTTAGAGCAAGATTATAAACGTAGTGAGCATAAAATGTTTACTATAAAAAGTAGCTTGACTAAAAATAAAACTAAAATAAACGTGCGTAGTGGTTACTTGTATGGCATGAACGGACAAGAGAAAGATGATGAGATAAAAGGAGATGGTAATAGCTATGATTTTGGTGCTAGGATGTACGATTCAAGGTTAGGTAAATGGATGAGTACTGACCCAATGAAAGAATTATATCCATCAAATAGTCCGTATCATTTTGGATATAATAATCCTATTTATTACAAGGATAACGATGGTAGAGTTATCTCTGGAGCAACAAAAAAAGATTTTGCAGAACTGTATAGTACAGTGCAAAAAATTTTTAATAAAAATGCTATTCTCAAGAGCATATTTAAGACGGCATCAAATGAAATGCAATTTGAAAAAATCTCTCAAAAAGATTTTGATGATGCTGTAAGAGGTCTTGATGAAAATACAAAAGCTTTAGCTAAAGGTTATTTTGAAGCAATAAATTCCAAATATGAGTATCAAGTAATGTTTGTAGATAATGAAACTATTATAGATGCTGATTTTAAGAAAAGTGCTTTAGATAAAGATAATATAAATATTACAATTAACTCAGGAAGTGAAATTGCAAATGTAGATAATCGAGGGGCATATTTCTATAAAGATGAGGAGGGCTGTAATAAAAGTATACTAATTATTAACGAACAGTATATTCAGAATGATGATAAAATTATTTCATTTGACCAATATGGCACTAGTCCTACAGAAAAAAGAACATTTGAAGCAGCTGTAACAAATTCAATATTTGGAAAATTTTTTCAGAGAGATGTTTTTATTAGTAAGAAACGAGAAACATTATTAGATTCATATACTACTAAAATACAATGCGAAAATCTTGTTTTAAGGAAATTGAATTTACCTTTATTTACTGGACTACCACATTACGGCAATGGTTATAGAGAAGAACAAAGAAAAGAAATTCCTGAAGAATTAAAGGTCGAAAAAGATACTGGAACGCACCAAAACCCAAGATATTTGGAAGACGGGGGAATACAAAATGAATAATAGCGCAATGAAAAAAGCATTTATTTTAATCATATTAGTATTTTTTTTAAAAAATATACAAAGTCAAGTTATACCTGATTGGAGTATTGACTATATTATTAAAAATAAAATAAAATCAATTACAACTCTAAAAAAGAAACTCATTAATAGTAAATATAATTCTTGGGAAGAAAAAATAGAAAAATTCGACAAAAATGGTAAGTTGATTTTTACACACGATTTTTATAATAATTCTGACCATTATTTTTATTATGATTCACTTCAAGAATTAGTTTCCGAAAAAATTGTAGTAAACAAGAAAGATTCAATTACTCATGAATACCATACTGTGTATCAAAATGGAAAATTGATTCAAAAAATATTTATTGCAAAAAGGGCTTCATTTTCGTATACATATGATAAGAATATGGAATTGATAAAAGAAACATACAATAGTGGTGATATAGCAGATAATATCTTTGGTACTTCATTTAGCTTTTCTACTTTTCAAGAATTTAACTCCTATGAAAAAATGTTTTTTTACATTAAAAACAAGACATGCATTTCCACTATTTACGATTCGAACAAATATTTAGATACTTTAGAATATAATACTAAAAAAAATCTAATTAAAAAAAAAACAGGGGGAATTTTCCCTGAAAACATTAAGTATAAGTATAAATCCAACCAACTTAAGACAATTGAGATAAGAAACTGTAAGTATTATTATTCATACTCTAAAAATTTAATACACTCAATTATAAGTATTGACAGTATTACTTCGGTAAACAACATTTCGGACCCACTATTTTTAGAATTTAAATATGGATTTTGGTAATTTTTAGACGTACAGCACCAAACTAAATAAAACACATACAATGTGTTCCAATATTGGTCAATAACCCAGTTGTCGCGGACGTGTCGTCCGTGACTTATAATACCCAAAAGCCGTAGCAAACTAGATACGTTTTTTTATTTATATTTGAAATGCGTTCTTTGAATAATTTCATCTCTTCGTTCGGAAGTCCAATGCCAGGAAGACAATTCGTTAGCTCTAGTACCTATCGATATGGTATAAATAAAAAAGGAAACTTTAGTGGTTTCCTTTTTTATTTCAGTAAATGACAGTTAATTTAAGGCCATAATTTGTTCGGCATGTTCTTTTGTCTTTACTTCTGTAATCACATGCTTAATGATTCCTTTTTCGTTGATAATAAAGGTGGTACGGATGATACCATCATAAATTTTCCCCATAAATTGTTTGGTTCCCCATACGTCATAATCCTTTATGATTTTCATATCGGTATCTGCTAATAAAGAAAAAGGAAGCTCAAATTTATCAGCAAATTTTTTGTGCATTTTTTCATCATCGGCACTTACACCTATCACTACATAATTTTGTTTAGTGAAATATGTATGTTCATCACGCAAACTGCATGCTTCCATGGTGCAACCAGGCGTATTATCTTTTGGATAAAAATAAAGCACAATGGTTTTTCCTTTAAAATTTACAGATGAAATTAGGTTGCCATGTTGGTCTTTCGCTTTAAATACAGGGGCTTTATCGCCTACTTTTAATTTTGTATGATGCGCCACAAACTTGGTAGTTTTATCTGTTGCTTTAGCTAATGGTTTAGCAACGGTTTTTTTATCCGAAGTGATTTTTTTCACAGTAGGCTTTGTAACTTTTTCAGTCACAGTTGGGCTTGATACTTTTTTACTACTTATTTTTTTTGCGGTTATTTCTTTTTTAGCCATCTTTTCTTTTGTTACAAGTAACGGTTGAGGTTTGGTTTTGTTTAAAATAGTTGTTTTAAAATACTGGCACCAGGCTGTTAACGGACATACATCGCATTTCGGCGAACGCGCTATACAGGTATAGCGCCCGTGTAAAATGAGCCAATGATGCGCTGTAGCAACATATTCTTTTGGAATATGTTTAATTAATTGTAATTCGCTTTGCAGTGGTGTTTTTGCGTTTGTTAAACCTATTCGGTTCGATACTCTGAATACATGTGTATCAACAGCCATCGCAGGTTTTTTATAAACGACAGACGCAACTACATTCGCTGTTTTTCGGCCAACACCGGGCAGTTTAACCAATTGATCAATTTCACTTGGAACTACTCCGTTGAAATCATGTATCAACATATTGGCCATACCTACTAAATGTTTGGCTTTGTTATTTGGATAACTGACACTTCTAATGTAATTGAAAATAGTATCAGGACTAGCAGAAGCAAGAGCCTCAGCGTTTGGATAATCTTTAAATAATTTTGGAGTAACTTTATTGATACGAACATCGGTACACTGAGCAGAAAGAATAACTGCAACAATTAATTCGTAAGGATTATTATAATGGAGTTCTGTTTCAGCAATTGGAACGTTCGTTTTAAAATAATTGATTACTCCTTCGTAACGTTCCTTTGTTGTCATTTTATAAATGAATTAGATTACATTTTAAATAAACCATATTTCAAAATACAAA
>JANYGR010000093.1 GCA_025359355.1 Bacteroidota bacterium
ATTATGAGTACTTAAATCAAAAGAATCCCTTAGCCATTAAAAACTTTTGTAAATTTTTAAGCGATAATTTACCAAAGCCACCAAAATATTTATTGCTAAGGGATTCTTTTGATTACCGTAAGCAAATTGATCATAAAGTTCGTCTATAAAGCCTAATATAACCTGATTACTTCCACCAGCCAAGCTTTGTCTGTATGTTTTATATGCATTAGCAGACGACTGTAATCCTTTATGAGATACAATTAAAAAAGCGGAGTCGGTTATCATTGATGTATAATCTACAAAAAAGCCTGTTTGATTAACAGGTATTAGTTTACTAACGTTGTTAATATTAACACTATTGGTAATAAAGCATTTTTTTTGTGTACCCGAATTCGGGATTAACACTTTTACATTATTACCACTGACAACCGTAGAAAAATAATTATGAGTACTTAAATCATATAGAATTACTGAGCCCGTTCCAACATTCACATTTTGTAAATCTAAAAATGTTTTTGAAGCTATCGTATTATCATCTACAAAAAACACTTGCTCTGATTGTCCAGACAAATCAGGTATTTGAGGATATTTCAAATACATGTAATGTAGATTAGTTGAATTTGTAAAACCACTAAAAAAGGGACTATTAATACTGCTTACTCTTAACAAAGAAATATTTTGAAGCAAGTTTGATGGAATTTGTCTTTCCACATAAATCTGCTTGTAACCAAAAAAAGTAGTATCGTTTAAAGTGGCGTAATTATTTGAGTTATCATAGTATTCAAATTTTAAATTATGATCATATCCTGAAGTAGAGAAGTCCTGTGAGTCGCCAGAATAACTTGTTTTTAAATAAGCTGGCAATGCACCTGACCCAAAAACATTAAGATTACCAAAGTATGTTTGTAAAGTGCTTCCTTGAGGCATAATTGAGCCATAGCCTTCGCATTCTACATAACGCGGATCTGTGTAAACACTCCCTGATATTAAGTTTCTACCTAAAGAATAATTAACAGTACCAGCAAATATTTTTTCATTATACACATAATCAGCAGCGGTATATCCTGTAAAATTAACATCCGTTTGTAAGCTCATACGCTTGTTTGTAAGGGAATTATTCCATGTGAAATAAACATAATTCGTATCATTAAATAATGCGACATAAGGATTAGGGAGCCTCTGAGTTGTATTGTAAGCTAATGAGTCGAATCGTCCATCATTTTTTTCTGCATAAAATTCAATGTAATCAGACGTATTCAAAACACCATCACTTTCGCCATTGATGTACACATAAAGTTCTTGTCCTTTACTAAACAACTGAATATTATTCGGATTAATTGCCGATATTGGAATACCTGCATTTGATAGAGTCAGTGAATCTATACGATACAAGCCCGTTTTTGGAATAGCAATTCGGTAATGCGGTTGAGAATAGTTTACCCACTCGTTTCCATATATCTGAGCACTTAACTGCGCTCCAGAACATAGTAGAAAACAGAATAGGAGTAAACGTTTTACCATCTATTTTAATATTTTTTTATTAAGATCGATTTTAACAGTGAAAATATGAGAGTACAAAGACGTTGATACATTTCCAATATTGGTCATCGCATAGTCCAATCCGAAAATTTTATACTTAATACCCACACCAATATTAGGCTGCACCGTTGTGATATCTCTACCTGTTACATCCTTTGCCTTTTGTATATTCCCAAGTCCACCTCTTAAGAAAATAAATTTCTTATACCCAACTTCTGCGCCCAAAGCAGGTTCCATACTCCAGCCATTTGTTTTAATTACTGTATTACGCTTTCCATCAAAAGTGTTGATTAAATTTAATTCACCACTAATCGATATTTTATCTTTCCAAACATAATACGTGCGAGTAACTCCTAATATTAAACGAGGTACAGTAACCTCAACAGAATTACTAGGTATATCATTTCCTGTAGTGGCAAATACTTGTTTCACATCATCCGTTAAATTATAACTCCATGCATTAAAGGTTCCTGTTATATCACGAGCCATTAAAGCAAATCGCCATTTTTTGTAATCATACATGGCACCTATATCTAACCCAAAGCCCCAAGCTCCACCAAATTCGCCCAACTTACGACGTATAATTTTAGCATTAGCCCCAATTTTAATTCTTTTTAATTTTGGCATACTTCGCGCATACGACAATAAAACAGCTACATCCACTGCATTGAAAGATTTGATGCGAGAATAATCGACATTACCATTAGCATCAATAAGTTCAGTTGTATTGGGAATATTATCTACGCCAAATCTGATAAAAGAAATACCCGCTACACTATTGCTGTCAATTCGTTTGGAAACACCTACAAAATCATACTTAGCGATACCTGCAAAATATTCGGCGTGCATTAATCCTACTTGGACATTACTTTTTTGCAATAAGAGTCCAGCAGGATTCCAATAACCTGCGGTGACATCATTTACCGACGCTACGTTAGCATTAGCCATAGATAGCGCCCGCGCGCCAACACCCACGCTTAAAAATTCGTTACTATACTTGGCTACTTGTCCAAATATGGTTGAGGTAAAAATTATAAACAGTACAACTAATAAATTCTTCATAATCTTTTTAAAAATAGGCATTTTTTGAATAATAGTCAAGAAGCATTATAACGGCTAATATTGAGAAATATTGCCTATAATTCTTTCAAAACCACATAAAAAACAGGTTATTTTTTATGTGGTTTTGATTAGTTTTAACTTTTCTAGAAGTAAACTGAGAGCATAAGCTCCTCCCACAAAAATATACGGAAACACCTGTATGGTGTGCCTTTCGCTCCATTCATTATATATTAACCCCACCATCAAAGCATTTAATATCACAATAAAAAGCAGTGCAATTAAAATAGGCAACCACTTTGTTTGGTATTTGTAAGCGATGTAAATACCTATTATTCCTAACACATAAAATATATCATGTGCTCTGTTTAACACATTATGAAACGAGGAATAATAAGGACGACTTGTTACAAAAAACGATAATCCTTTCTTCACAAATAATTGAAGCAGCTCAGAAAGCCCATGTGTATTGTAAATATAAGCATAACAATTCCATAAGGTGTAATTAGCTTCGGGTAATGTAGTTGTACTTAAGGTTGGAAAACCACAGTAAATAGCACTACTGGCAATTTGAAAACTAAAATCCTGATAAGGTAAGGGCATAAAAAACACAATTACAATCATTAATATTATACCAATGCAAATGCTTCCATAAATCACTATTTTTTTAGACACTAATTTATGTTGATATAGATAAAGCATCAATGCGATGATTACTATAAAAACACCATTAGGTCTCGAAAGCATTAATGGTATTGACAATAAACCAATCTTTAAAAAACGATGCGGAGCTATTGGTGCTAAAAAAATAGATAGGTAAATAAGACTTAGTGCTATAAAAAAAGTTTCTGAAAATAAATTAAACTGCCAGTATAGTATCAGCGGACTTAATAACATATAAGTCAGCCAAATTTTAGCAACGCTTGAGTTAATGCTATTTCTTAATAATTTGTAAAAACAATAATACGCATATAAGCTTATGCCATACGTGCATATAAAAATAACGACTAATGGTAATTTGAAATAAATAAAAACAGACAAGTACAATACATAAAAAGTATAAAAAGAGCTGTATTTGATCGTCATTAAGCCATTGCCATTTATTAAGTTATTAGCTTGATCAATGTATTTAGCGCCTTCATTTGAATAATTAAATCCGAAGCGATGATACAAAAAATATAAAACAGCAAGGTGGAATACTATTAAGAGTATCCAAAATAATGAAGCGTTATATTTATTTTTTTGCTTAATCAAACAAAATGGTTTTAAAATTAAAAGGAGTCTATGATTGTAAATATACAAACGATTTAATTTATATATATTTACAACCTATATGAATATCAAAAAACATATCCCAAACGCCATTACCTGTTGTAATTTATTATGTGGTTGTTTAGCCATTGTGCAGGCTTTTGAAGGCAACTTAGTTTATGCCGCATACTTAGTTGGACTCGCTGCTATATTCGATTTTTTTGATGGTTTTGCTGCACGTATGCTCAAAGTAAGCTCTGCTATTGGTAAGGATTTAGATAGCTTAGCCGATATGGTTACGTTTGGTGTGGTACCTGGATTAGTTATGTTTAAATTAATTCAATTATCTATTGAAAACTATCCCGAATATTCTCATGGAGATGAACTACCGTTATTTTATCCTTATTTAAAATTTGTAGCGTTCATTATCCCCATTTTTTCCGCATTGCGATTAGCCAAATTTAATAATGATACACGTCAAACAGAATCGTTTATAGGATTAAATACTCCTGCGAATTCAATGTTTATTTGTTCAATTGCTATTATTTTTATCAATGATTATCATAATATATTTGACTTTGATAGCTGTTTGATTATTGGATTTTATCCTAATTTGTTAAGCGTACTATTTAATCCTTATGTATTATGTCTTTTATCAATTGGATTAAGTTTATTACTTATTTCTGAAATCCCCATTTTTGCGCTTAAATTCAAGCATTTTAAATGGCAAGGAAATGAAATCCGTTTTATTTTTTTAGCGCTTAGTGTGTTGATGCTTATCACACTTCAGTTTATAGGCATTCCACTAATTATTATATTGTATGTAATGCTAAGCCTATTAACTAATTATTTAGCAAAACGGAAAGTTACTGCTGAGTAAATTTTTAACTCAATTTTAATTTAATACCTCCGCATTCTCTAAGCCACTGTGGTGAACAATTAGTACTTACAAGAAAACAGTGTCGGATAAGAAAGCTACTAGTTCGAGGCTTTCGAAGGCTTATATAATGGGAGTTTTCTTGCTGACACTAATTAATGCCCGTCTCCCATAATCTTAACCACAATCTCATTCATATTGTCGGCTAATTTTAATTGGCAACCCAAACGAGATGTGTCCGTAATATTGGGTAAGGTATCCAACATCGCATATTCATCATCCGAAATTTCATGGAGTTTGTCAAACCCCTTTATCACACTTACATGGCAAGTAGCGCATAACGCCATTCCTCCACAGGTTGCTAAAATATCGTAATCATTCCCTTTTAAAAATTCCATTAAACTCAAACCCATATCGGTTGGTGCTTGTAGAGTTGTAATCGTTTGATCGTTATTTTGAACGTGAATGTTAATGTCTGTCATAAGGATTACAAAAGTAAAAAAAATACTAATGCTTGTTGCATTATTTATACGAATAAAAAAGGCAATTTTGAGGGTCAGTTAAAAATTAACTTCTACTTTTGTAATCACATTTTTAAAACAACTATTATGCAACAAGCCTATATTATAAACGGAGTAAGAACAGCAATCGGTAACTTTGGAGGAACGCTATCCACGGTTCGTACGGACGATTTAGCGACTTTAGTTTTAAAAGAATTAATGCAAAAAAATCCTACAGTTGATTGGACTAAAGTTGCTGATGTGATTATGGGTTGTGCTAATCAAGCTGGGGAAGATAATCGTAATGTGGCTCGTATGGCTTCATTAATGGCTGGTTTACCAGTTACGGTTCCTGGGCAAACAATCAATCGATTATGTGCTTCTGGTTTAGCGGCTACTGCGGATGCGGGGCGTTACATTCAATTAGGAGATGCGGACTTAATGATTGCTTCTGGTGTAGAAAATATGACTCGCGGTCCTTTAGTGATGAGTAAAGCAAGTTCTGCTTTTGGGCGTGATCAACAATTGTTTGATTCAAGTTTCGGATGGCGTTTTATCAATCCAAAATTAAAAGAACAATACGGCGTAGATGCTATGGGCGAAACAGCCGAAAACGTTGCTGAGATGTTTAAAATTAACAGAGAAGATCAAGATGCGTTTGCTTTATGGAGTCAACAAAAAGCGGCTAAGGCTATTGCTTCAGGACGATTTGAAAAAGAAATTATACCCGTTGAAATTCCACAAAAAAAAGGTGATGCCGTTATTTTTAAAACCGATGAATTTGCGAAACCAAATACAACCTTAGAAGGTTTGCAAAAATTAAAAGCCTCTTTTAGAAAAGACGGTACAGTAACCGCAGGTAATGCATCAGGCTTAAATGATGGCGCTGCTGCTATTTTATTAGCGAGTGAATTTGCCATTAAAACATACGGCTTACAGCCTTTGGCTCGCATTGTTAGCAGTGCCGTTGTTGGTGTAGAGCCTCGTATTATGGGATTGGGCCCAGTTGAAGCAGCAAATTTAGCTTTGAAAAAAGCAGGCTTAACGTGGAATGATATTGATATTATTGAATTGAACGAAGCCTTTGCAGCACAGGCTTTGGGTTGCACACGTCAATGGAAATTAGACGATAACGATACACGTATTAATCCCAATGGTGGTGCTATTGCGCTAGGACATCCCTTAGGAATGAGTGGCGCGCGTATTATTAATTCTGCTGCGATCGAATTAAATCTTCAAAATAAAAAATATGCTTTAGCAACTATGTGTATTGGTGTTGGACAAGGTTATGCGGTTATCATAGAAAAATCTTAGTAATTATTTATTCCGCTTTCACACCTTTATTGATTAATCAATAATGATTTTTTTAGTAACTCGTTTACCAGAATGGGTATTGTAAAAGCTCAGGAAATACAAGCCTTTACTAAGCAAAGTAACATTCAATATATTATTTTGAATAATCTGAACAACCTGTCCATCACTATTTGTGAGTTCAACAGTTTGATATATCAAATTATCATATTTCAATTCCACGTTTTGAGAAATCGGATTCTTAATTTTCAAAATATCATTTTCAAAACGAGCTAAATCATCTATACTGTTTGATAAATGAACAACAATAGTCTTTTTTGAAGAATCACTAGTAGTGTTAATATTGCCGTTAAATACAGGCCAAACAACCACCGTTGTGCCATTCCCATTTGTTTTATATTGATTGGTACCAGATGCAGTATCTGTAATTGTAAAAGATTGAACAGCGGCTGAGGCAAATGCAGTAACTGAATATGTACTAAAATTTCTAAGAATATAAGTTGGCACCGTATTGGAGCTTGTATCTATTGCCATATTAACCACAACCGTTCCTGATAGCGAAACAGTGCCTGTATTTGCGAAACTACCATAAACAGTAATAGGAGTTCCATCGACTACAGTATCACTTGGTGATATATTAACTGAACCAGGAACTATACCAATTGATGATTGGCTTCTAAGGTTTACGCCAATGAAGTTAACTATGAAAATGATGAAGCAAATTTTTCTTAGAGATAACATTTTACTAATTTTTGTTATATAAAATTAACTTTAATATTTATATAATTAAAATATATTTGTAAAAATATAACGTAAACAAAAATGGATATTTTAAAAAATACGATAGATTTACTCGATAAAGAAGAAATTATCAACTATAAACTATACGCAAATCGTACGCAGTCAAATAATAATCGCAAAGATGTTTTGCTATTTGACTTACTAAAAAAACTGCCGGAATCAAATAATGATGAAGGAAAGGTCTTTCAAAAAATCTATCCACATGCACAAGATAAAAACAATTATTACCGTTTAAAGAATAGATTGTTAGTAGAAATCAATAAGAGTTTAGTGCAATTTTATTGTTACGACAGTGATAGTCACGACATTTACAGCGAATTAAGTTTGTATAAAATATTTCTCAAAAAAAATAATTTCGAATTAGCTAATTATCATTTATCAAGGGCCGAAAAAAAAGCCCTTATCATTCAGGATTTTTCAATGTTGGATCTGATCTATACTGAACAAATTAATTTGTCAATTCAGTTTGGTGAATCGGCCCCAATCATTTTTATTAAAAAAAGAGAGCAAAATCAATCAAAGCTAATTGAAATAAGGGCTTTAGACGATTCATTAGCAACCATTATTTACGAATTAAAACGAAATCAAAATTTTTCTAAAACAAAAAATCAAACGTCTCAAATTTTAAAAAAAGCAATTTTAAATTTAAATTCTAAAAAAGAATTCCAAAACAATTTAGTTTTTAAAACAAAATTGTTTAACGCCATTAGTAGGCTACTATTATCTCAACAAGATTATGTATCTCTGGAATCATATACGCTTACTACCTATCAGGAATTTATACATAAAAAATATTTTTCAAAGGCGAATCACGAAATTAAATTGCAGATGTTAGCGTATTTGTGTAACACTTTATTTGTAAACAAAAAACATATACTCTCATTAGAGTATATCGAACAATTACATTTAGCCATGAAAGAGTTTAAGAATTTATTTTATGACAATTATGTGTTTTTTTATTATAATACGCTGGTAAATAATTATTCGGTTATAGATCCAGACAAGGCTATTGATGTATTAAATGAAGCTAAAGAAAACAAAGCAATTACAAGCCATCCCACACATTTAGGATATATATATTTGAATTTAGCTGGTGCTTATTTTGATTTAAAGCAACACAAAATTGCTCTTAAAAACATTATTAAATTATATAACCACAAATTATTTAATACAATTGATACAAGTTTCAAAATCAAAATTCATATTACCGAAATTATTTTGCGAATAGAAACAACTGATTATGATTATGCTCTCAAACTTATAGAAAGCCTTATCAAATTAAACAAAACCACATTTTTAAGCAAAGCATATAAGCGGGATTTTGATTTCATTAGCTTATTACAAGTGCTTATAAAAAAATATGATTTTGACAAAAGCAAAGAAACTAAAGCCTTAATAAATACGTTCTGCCACAAAACATATCCTCAAATGAGCTCAAGCATTGTTGATTATAACGAATGGTTAATTGAAAAATTTAATTTGTCTACGTAAGATATTTTATATTAAATTTATACTGATATTAGCTTTAATAGTAAATATTATATTATGTTTAGGTAATATTATAGGGTAATTAATTTTACTAAACTATACAAACTAATTATCTTTGACTCATAATCAAAAATCAACTAAAAATCAATTATCATGAAAACAATCAAACAAACACTTTTAGGACTTGCACTTAGTGTACTTTCTATATCAGCAGTAGCTCAATGCCCTACATCTGTTAGTTTATCAGTGACGTCAAATCCAAGCAATGGCAATTTAACAGTTACGCAGTTATATAATGTGGCTACAAGCTCAACAACTGCTATTTACAACGCTTACTATTTATATGGTAGTTCTACAAGCTATTATGCTAATAGTTATGGCGCCAATGGAGTAGGTTCATTTACTAATATTCCAACTGGCACGTATTCTCTTTGCGTTAATGATTCAGTTAATTGTGGTGGATTTTTTTCATACTTAAATGATTGTATCGCTATAACTATTACAAATACAGTAGCTCCAGCTCCTTGTAATGTATCTTTTTCATATTATACAGATTCAATGTGCATTACACACTTTTTAAATTCAACAACAGGTACAAATTTAAGCTACGATTGGTATATCAATGGAACGAATTACACTACAGCAAATCTTTCAATTGGTTTGCCTAATGGCTTATTTGGAGCAACTTTAGTTAGTTATTCAAATGGCTTAGTGTGTGATTCAACGTATCAAAATGTAAATGTAGCTTGTAGCGGTGGCAGTACCGTTACGCCTACCCCTTGCTTCGCTTATTTTCAAACATATACTGATTCATTATGTAATACTCATTTTGTAAACTCATCTACTGGTTCAAATTTAAGTTATGACTGGTATATAAATGGTGTAAATTATACATCTTCAAATCCCATAGTTAGCCTGGCAAATGGCACTTACAACGTTATGCTTTTTAATTATTCAAACGGTTCATTTTGCGACTCTATAAATTCATACATAACAGTATCTTGCAATGCAGGTGGTACAGTAACTCCCGGGCCTTGTAACGCATCTTTTTATTCATACACCGATTCTTTATGTAACACTTATTTTACAAACACATCTACTGGTGTTAGCATCAATAGTTACTGGTTAGTAGACGGCAATTACTATTCAGGCTACGATCAAATATTACCATTAACAAATGGACTCCATAATGTTTCATTGTACAACTATTCAAATGGTTTTTTCTGTGATTCTACAACACAAATGATAAATATAGCTTGTAATAGCGCAACCGTAAATCCTTCTAGTTGTCAAGCAAATTCATCCTTCATTATTTTTGCTGATTCAACAAATTCAGGTAATTATTTTGCATATAATATGTCTTCTGGAACTGGAACTACATCTTACCTTTGGAATTTTGGTGATGGATCAACATCTACCCAACAGTATCCTTTTCATCAATACACCGCACCTGGTCATTACATTGTTTGTTTAACGGTAACAGCAACTAACGGAACAACAACCTGTACTGATTC
>JANYGR010000094.1 GCA_025359355.1 Bacteroidota bacterium
TTTTGGTTAAATCAAAAGAAAATGGCAGAGTTGTTTGGTGTTGATGTCAGAACTGTTAACGAACATTTACAAAACATCTATAAAACAAATGAACTTAATAAAGATTCAACTATCCGGAATATCCGGATAGTTCAAAAAGAAGGTAGCCGTGAGGTTTCCAGAGAAGTTGATTTTATAATTCCATCATTATTAGTGTTATCACCAACAATATTACATGATTAATTGAGTTGTTTAAGTTAGAAAGTAATACGATAACCTTTTTTTTAAAAATAAAATTACAACTTGAAATATAATTGGTTAAAGAAATTACCCGTTAACGATAAAATAAAAAATTTAATAAAATCTATTTCTTTTTATTTAATCATCTTTCTATTTGGAATAATGCTAAATATGGTATTTCCAAGCGACATGTGTAATCCTGGTCTAGGCGCTATATTTTTTATCATCGTTCTTCCTCTAATAGTAATAGGTTTAGTTGTTTGGAATTTTATATTATTAACACAAGGTAAAAAAGAAAACATTTATTTTTTTGCATTTCATTTATTGATTTTAATTATAGGATATATTTGTTTTGAATTAAGATAATTTATTTCTCAACATTATTTCTTTCCCTTTCAAAATCAAATAAGAGAGTCCGCTTGAAATTCCTAACACTCCAACAAGGCATAATGCTAAATATAAAGGCGATGTGATGCTTTTATAAATTTCGGTACCAATGTTTCCAATGATAATCCATTGTATGATGTAAATAAGCGTTACGTGTTTGCCTAACCAAGTTAAATACCTAAAAACAACGGTTGTTTTTAAACGCTCAGTTATCAAGTAAATACAGGCACTGTACACAGTTAAAAAAACAATCACCCACAAATAAAACAAAACACCATGATGGTAATAGGTTGGTAAATCAGAAGCAACGTGAATAGCATAACCAAGTGTTAGCACTACAAACAAAAAGGCTCCTACTCCTAATGTCTTATTTGTTTTTATCGCATACATCAAATTTATAGTATAACGTTGTTGCAATTGATATAAGGCCATTCCTGTTAATGGGTATGCCAACCATGGAAACAATGGAAAATAGGACCAATGCGAGCTTCCGTAAAAAAAAGCCGTTACGTATTTCAAAGTATCATCTTCTGGAATGTATGTTACTAAATACTGTCCCACTAACGTTGAAACAATAATCAGAATAAAAGTCAAAATTAATTGTTGTTCTAATACTTTTTTTAATACAACGATGACAATAAGGCTTATGCCCGCAAACTGCAATATATCTTCACCAAATACAAAAGATAAAATATCTATTTGCAATAAGCCTCTCCTAACTGTATTAATTAAATTAAAATTCATAGCCAAGTTTAACAACATTCCTAAAGCAAAGATTTTTAATCCCCGTACTACTAACTGTTGAGTTGATTGATGAGTTAAAGAAATAAAATACCCAAAAAGCACCATAAATAGAGGCGCTACAGGTGGGCCGCCTAAAAACATAAAAAATTTTCCTATATCACTTGCTTCTAACTCGTGACTAGCGAACACTTCTACCAAATGAACTTGTATCATTAAAAGAATGGCTATTCCTTTTAATATATCAGCTGTATGGGTTCTGTTGGGCATTCTTGTTTATTTAATTATAGAACGCAGATGACTCTGATTGCTATGATTAAATTGATTTGGTTCTTAGAACAATAATAAAATCTTAATTAATCGGTCTGATCTGTGTTATCCGTGTTCCATTTTTTTATCTAAACTAAATTTACAGTATATTGTTTAATTAATGTACACATTCACCTCCATAAACAAGTGATTAGCCTCTGTTATTGCTTATTTTGTAAAAGCTAATTAACTTAGAACAGAATTTGTTATTTCAGGTTTGAACTTTTGATACACCCCTTATGATAAAAGCCATAGCTATAGACGACGAGCCAATTGCCTTAAAGGTGATAGAAAATTTCTGTCATGAAATTGGATCTATTACTTTAGAAAAAACATTCAGCGATGCCGAAGATGGATTAAAACATTTAAAGAAATTTCCCACCGATTTAATTTTTTTAGATATTGATATGCCTAATATCAATGGCATAGATTTGTATAAACAAATCAAGCAAAACACGTTAGTTGTTTTTATTACGTCGCGTGCCGACTACGCCGTAGAAGGTTTTAATTTAAACGCGTTGGATTACCTCTTGAAACCCTTTACCTTTGAGCGTTTTAAACAAGCAACAGATAAAGCAACCGATTATTTTGCAGTGCATGATAATCCAAAATCTCAACACATTTTTGTAAGAGCAGATTACAGTTTGCAAAAAATTAATTTAGATGACATTATATGCGTTGAAGCACTTGACGATTATTTAAAAATATTTTTGCATCAACAAAAAACCTTGGTGGTTCGAATGACAATGAAAGCCTTGATGGAAAAGCTTCCTACCAATGATTTTTTACGCGTGCACCGTTCTTTCATTGTGCCCATCAAAAAAGTAGAGAGTTTAAGAAATAAGACTATTCAAATAGCTGACAAAAAAATTCCTGTCGGCAATAGCTACGAAGCTGATGTATTAAAGCACTTTAATTAGTATTACAAATAAGTGTTACTTGTTTTTTGAATTCTTTTTCATTGCCTTCTCTGTCAATATAATAGTAGTAACAGCACTTCCAAGTATTAAAATTCCTACGCCTGCTTTACCTATATTATTAGCTACATTTATTTTAGCATACTCTAAAGCAAATACAATTAATAACAATACTAATCCAAATATTGCGAATAGTGCTCCCGAATATTTTTGTGAAAAATTCCAATTTACTTCATTGGCCATTGATGCCTTAGTTCTATACCCATAAAACCTATTGATACCAGGGGTCAAGAATCGAAGTAATAATCCTAATATTATATAAATGATACTTATTAATGTTAAGGCGGTTAAATTATCCATGTGGTGTTTTTATGTATTATTATTATTTATAGGGCGAATTCAATTTATAAATGCAACTTTTTACCAATTGTTTTTAATTGTTTAAATTATACTTACCATATTAAACATTATGGCTTTATTAAAGTATTGTAGTGTGTTTTAAATTCTTTTTTCGATTTATCAACGTAATGCAAAATTAAGACTAAACATTCTTTGTTGTCAGGTTGCTCGATTACCTCTAAATCAGTTTTCCAAGAATAGCTTGATAAATATTTGTTATTTGAAAGTTTTCTAAAACCGCAACTATGTAATACATCTTTTAAATGCTTGTTAGAGCATGGAGAACAATCAAAAGTGAATTCTTGTATCCCACAATATTTCAAATCATCTCCTTCCAAAGGAGGCAAATTAAAAACATATTTTACTTTAAACCCTTCGATGTCATTTTTATTAGAATAAAA
>JANYGR010000098.1 GCA_025359355.1 Bacteroidota bacterium
TAAAATAGAAAACAATAAAAAAGAAATTTACGAGCTACAACATAATACCAAAAGTTTAGAAACCTTTGCTCGTGAAAAATATTATATGAAAAAAGACAATGAAGATGTCTTTGTCTTTGTAACTAAATAAAAACCTGATTATCAGTAATTTAGATAATTTCATGAAGTGTTTTTAATGAAATTTAGTGTCTAATGAATTCTGTTAATTTACTGAAAATTGTTTTTTAACATTATTTAGTATTAAATTCGCTCTCTTAAAAAACACTAAAATCTATGAATTATTTATTTAAATTAACTCTTACGGCAGTCACTATTGTCGTTTCATCGCTCCAAATACAGGCTCAGACGAAAGTGGTCAAGGGTACAGTAAAGGATAGCAAAACAAAAGAAAATTTACCAGGTGTTACAATTGTAGTTCCAAAAACAACGATTGGTGTTGCATCTGATGAAAATGGTAATTTCACCATGACGGTTCCTGATTCAATTAAAAATGTTGTAGTTTCCTCTTTAGGATTTACAACGAAAGTTGTGGCTATTTCTGGTGAAAGTTTAAACATTACGCTGGATGCTGATGGTATACTCTTGAAAGAAATGGTTGTAACGGCATTAGGCGTTAGCAAGGAAAAAAAATCTTTAGGTTACAACGTATCAGAGGTTAGTGGTGCTGATTTATCTCGTTCTGGTGAATCAAACGTTATACAAGGATTAGCCTCTAAAGCTTCAGGTATACAAGTAATCAGTTCATCTGGTACTCCAGGTGCTTCTAGTAAAATATTAATTCGTGGAAATTCAACGTTTGGTGAAAATCAACCGTTAGTTGTTATTGATGGTGTTCCTGTTGATAATGAAACACCATCTGCTTCTGCGGGTGATAATCCTTCTAATCCTAATTTACAGGGCGTTTCTAATTCTAACAGAGCTTTGGATATTAATCCTGATGATATAGAATCTGTTTCTATTTTGAAAGGGCCTTCGGCTGCTGCTTTGTACGGCGCACGTGCTGGGCATGGAGCCATCCTTTATACAACTAAAAAAGGAAAATATAAAAAAGGTTTAGGTATTACATTTTCTACGTCTGTAGAATTATCAAAAGTTAATAAGCTACCAGAAATGCAAAATAAGTATGCACAAGGTTCTGATGGTAAAAATTTCACAACTTCAGATCCAGGTCCAGATCAATTATATGGAACAGCAGATGATGTTTCTAATGGAACAAATCAATCATGGGGCCCAACATTAGCTAGTCAGGGAATGACGCCATATAATAATAATGCTAATTTTTTTAAAACAGGGGTTACTTATAATAATAATTTAGCTATTGATGGTGGTACTGATAAAACCATGTATCGTTTTTCTTATTCTAATTATAAAAATGATGGTGTGATTCCAAATACATGGATGAAGCGTAATACGATTCGTTTAAATGCAGAGCATAAATTATCTGATAAATTAAGTGTTGGAACTAATATTAGTTATGCTAATACTCAAACACAAAAGCCTCAAAATGGTAGTAACTTAGCAGGAGTGATGTTAGGATTAATGCGTATGCCTGCAAGTTTTGATATTAGAGATTACCAATATGCAGAAACAGGAAATAACAAAACATATTATAATGTTTATGATAACCCTCTTTATTCAGTTAATAAAAATACGTATACCGACAATGTAAATCGTGTATTTGGTAATACGTATATTAATTACAAGGCAGCAAGTTGGTTAGATATTAATTATAAATTAGGTCTAGATCAATATTCTCAACGTAGTACCCAAATATATGCAATTTCTTCTACAGGTGATGATAATAGTGCTCGTTATGGTCAAATGAATATTGATAATTTAACTCATTTTCAACTTTATTCAGATTTATTGATTACGGCTAAAAAAACATTTAAAGAAAAATGGAATACGAGTTTAACTTTAGGTAATAACATCTGGCATAACAAAAACACAGATGATTTTTCAAGAGGTAGAAACATGGCAGTACCAGGATTATATAATTTGAATAATACTTCTGAACGATATGCTAGTAATTCTATAGTAGCATCAAGAACGTATGCTGGATTCTTTGACGCAGCTATCGATTACAAAAGCGCTATTTTTTTAGGGGTAACTGGTCGTAACGAATGGTCTTCAGCTTATGATAAAAATAAGCGTAGCTATTTTTATCCTGCAGTTAATACGTCTATTGTTATTAGCGAGTTAGTAAAATTACCAAAGTGGTTTAGTTTTGCAAAAGTAAGAGCGGCTTATGCTAAAGTAGGTTTAGCGCCTGCATCCTATCAAAATAAAACATATTATGTACAAAATGCCTTATCTGATGGATTTACCAATGGAAATACCTTTCCTTATATGGGTAATGTTGGTTACGGTATAAATAATTCTTTAGGAAGTACGAATTTAAAACCTGAAAAACAAAGAGGATTTGAAGTTGGAGCAGAAGTTAAATTTTTTAATGGACGTTTAAATTTAGATGTAACATATTACGATCAAAAATCATCTGATGTATTATTATACCGCCCAATTGCACCATCATCAGGAGCAAACGAGGTGTACACCAATTCTGCATCTATATCTAATAAAGGATGGGAAGTTGCTTTTTCAGCGACTCCAATTGATAAACCAAATTTCAAATGGGATATCAACATTACTTGGTATAGAAATGTTTCTAAAGTGCTTCAATTAGCTAACGGTGTTACTGAATTTAATATTGAAAGTGGTTTTGATGGTATTGGTGCTTATGCAATTGTGGGACAACCTTTCGGAGCCTTCTACGGAACTACTTGGCAAAAAACAGGTG
>JANYGR010000149.1 GCA_025359355.1 Bacteroidota bacterium
AATGAAGAGTTAATTAAACGCTTGTTATTACGCGGGAAAGAATCAGGAAGACCAGATGATCAAAATGAAGAAATCATTAGAAATCGTGTCAACGAATACAATAACAAAACATTGCCTCTTAAAAAATATTATTCGGAACAAGCTAAATTTCATTCAATTCATGGAATTGGCACTGTTGATGCTATTTTCAACGAATTATGCGAGCGTATTGTATTTGTAAAAGCTGAAATAGAATTAACAATGCTTGAAAACGATATTGAGCATTTAGATTTAACCATTAATGATTTTGAAGTAGCTACTGAAATTTCAGAAGAGCTAAAACACGACATTGCAGAAGTAAGAAAAACAGAAACAAAAAAAGAAGTCGCTCCAAAAGCAAAGCCAGTAACTCCGAAAAAGGTTTCGGCTCCAGCTAAAAAAACAGTTGCAGTGACTCAGAAAAAGAAAACCATTATTGCCCCAAAGAAAAAAGTAACTGCGAAAAAAGTGGTGAAAAAAGGAGCTGCTAAAAAAACAATCGCTAAAAAGGCAGTAACTAAAAAGGCGGCCAAAAAGGTTGCTCCGAAAAAGGTTGTTAAAAAGCCTGTTAAAGTTGTTGCAAAGAAAAAAATAGTTGCAAAAAAAATAGTGAAGAAAGCGGCTCCAAAAAAAATAATCAAAAAAGTGGTTGCGAAAAAATCTGTAAAGAAGGTAGTTGTTAAAAAAGCAATAAAAAAGGTTGCTCCCAAGAAGGCTGTAAAATCAGCGCCGAAGAAGGTTTCTAAAGTAGCTGCTAAGAAAAAAGCACCCGTTAAAAAAGTAATAAAAAAGAAAAAATAATTAGTACAGACCCAAGATAAAAGATTTTAAGATGAAAAGCATAAAGCCCTTTCATCTTAAATTTTTAATTCATAATTCAAAAAAACAGTGGACAATAACTTTGTAGATTACGTAAAAATATGTTGCCGTAGCGGCAAGGGAGGCTCAGGTTCTACTCACTTGCACCGCGATATATTGACTGCCTTTGGCGGACCAGACGGGGGAGATGGCGGACGTGGCGGACATATCATCTTACGTGGTAATAAACAATTTTGGACACTTATCCATTTAAAATACCGTAAACACATTAAAGCTACTGAAGGCGGAAGTGGCGGTTCATCTAATAAATCAGGGAAAGAAGGAGAAGATCAAATATTAGACGTGCCTTTAGGAACCATTGCGCGTGATGAAGAAACGGGTGAGATTGTTTGTGAAATTACTGAAGAAGGACAAGAATTTATTATAGTTCCAGGAGGAAGAGGTGGTTTAGGTAATACACATTTTAAGTCATCAACTCACCAAACACCTCGCTACGCCCAACCGGGAGAACCTGGTAAAGTGGAATGGAAGATATTAGAATTAAAAGTTTTAGCTGATGTGGGTTTAGTTGGTTTTCCTAATGCCGGCAAATCAACCCTATTATCAGTGGTTTCGGCAGCTAAGCCCGAAATTGCCAATTATGCATTTACAACATTAACACCTAATTTAGGAATCGTAAGTTACCGCGATTACAAAAGTTTTGTGATGGCTGATATTCCCGGTATCATTGAAGGTGCGAGTGAAGGCAAAGGATTGGGTACACGCTTTTTACGACATATAGAACGCAATTCGTCTTTGTTATTTATTGTGAGCTGCCAAAGTCCTAATATCTACGAAGAATATAAAATTTTATTAAACGAGCTGAAAGAGTATAACCCTGAGTTACTTGATAAACAGCGTATTTTGGGCATATCTCAGTGCGATACCATTGACGAAGAATTGATCAACGACCTTGAAAAGGATTTGAATAAACGCATGAAAGGCAAATTTAAAATCCCTTACATTTTCTTCTCAGCGCAATCAGGCTACAACATTATGCAATTGAAAGATATGTTGTGGAAGCAGTTGAATTAAAGTCAATTAATCTGATACTCTTATTTATAACTTCCCTGTTTTTTATATTATAAAAGACTAGACTAAGGATGGTTTTAGTTGTAAATACTACATAAAACCACGAATAGTGCCCTTTTACATCAAAACACGTATGTTAAATTATTGTAAATTTATTTTATAATATATATCTTTGTTAACTCAAAATGAGATCTTAATTGTAATCTAAAACACTTAATTATAAAGTTTTTGAATGATTATAATAAAATGGGTAACAGCAAACTGAAAATCGGACAACAGCGATCCTGACGAAAAAATTTTGTAAAAAACACGGTTATGAAAACAACCACAAAATCACTTTTATTAGTTGCACTTGCGTTGCAATTAGCTAACCCTACTCGTGCCACAGGTATATTAGAGGGTACGGGTAAAAATCAAAACCATAAAACTTATCGTACTAAAGACGAAGCTGGCCCAAAATGCTTTGATGAAAAAACACATATTATAAACGTTGGCGTTGGATTTGGCATGAATTACTACTCAGGTTATAGTGGTAGAGGTTATGCTTACCGATCTAGTCCTGCGTTTAGCGCATCATACGAGCAGGCTATTCCTAAAAAATTAGGGCCTGGATACTTAGGCGTAGGTGCTTATGTTGGATTTCAAACAGCAAGTTCTACTTATAATTATTTTTATGATAAGCATGGCTACTACAACAACTATTACTACAAAAATAGTTGGAACAATTTCATGGTAGCAGCGAGAGCGGCTTATCATTGGGATGTATTAAACTTTAAAAAAGCAGATATTTATGCAGGTGTTTTGGTTGGTGTGAGAATTCAAACCTATGATTACACAACTAACAATCCGGATCCTTATGCTGATAATTATAGATTAAGTCAAGGGTCTGCGTACCCATCATTTTCAGTATTTGCAGGAGCTCGTTGGTACTTTGTCAGTAAGGTTGCCCTGTTTGGCGAATTTGGTTATGGTATTTCTTATGTAACTGGCGGCTTAAGTTTTAAGTTTTAATATTTTGTTTGTACCAAATAAAAAGGGAATCTATAATATAGATTCCCTTTTTTTGTTTTAAGATAAT
>JANYGR010000171.1 GCA_025359355.1 Bacteroidota bacterium
GCAAGAGTTTACGCCAACCGACGAATCTATCTTAGAAAAACAAAAACAACTAGAACAGTTGTTTGAAAACATTATGACGCCCGAAATGAAAAAGTTATTTGACGAGCTAAATAAGTTATTAGATAAATTAGATAAAAATAAAGTACAAGAAAAATTAGAAGAATTAAAACTCTCTAATAAAGATATGGAAAAGGAACTCGACAGAACCCTCGAGGCCTTTAAACAAATGGAAGTGGAGCAAAAACTACAACAAGCCATTGATAAATTAGACGACTTAAAAAACAAAGAAAACGCACTGAAACAAGAGACCGAAAAGACTAAAGGGACTGAAGAAACAAAAGACAATAAAGACAAACAACCAAAAGACTCAAACAATCAAAAACAAGAAAATAAATCCGATCATAAAGAATTAGAGAAAAAACAAAATGAACTTAGTAAAGAATTTGAGCAATTGAAAGATGATCTCAAACAAATGCAAGAAAAAAATGCAGCCCTCGAAGAACCCAACCAATTACCTAAAACAGAAGATAAGCAAAATGAAATAAGCAAAGAAATGCAAAAGAGTTCTGAGCAACTCAATAAAAACAATAAAAAAAACGCTGCTAAATCTGAGAAAGATGCTGCAGATAAAATGCAAGAAATGCAAGAACAAATGCAGCAGGCACAGGACGAAATGCAGAAAGAAGAGCAAGAAGAAGACATGCAAGCCCTTCGTCAGATTTTAGAAAATTTATTGAACTTGTCTTTTGCTCAGGAAGACTTAATGAATCAGTTGGGCAAAGTACGAACTGATAATCCACAATATTTAAAAATTCCTCAAGTTCAAAAAAAATTACAAGACGATTCTAAAATTATTGAAGACAGTCTACTCGCTTTAAGCAAGCGCGTTCCCGCATTAAGCGCCACTGTTAATCGCGAAATATCTGCTATTAACATGAATATGGGTAAAGCCGTTTCTGAACTTGCAGAACGCATGCAATCCAATGCGCAAATGCGGATGCAATATTCCATGACATCCATCAACAACTTAGCCTTATTGCTTAATGAGTCTTTAGAACAAATGCAAGCTAAAGCAAAAGAAAGTAAAAAACCAGGGAAAGGGAGTTGCAAAAAACCTGGGAAAGGCTCTAAACCATCCAGTAAACCAGGCGATAAGCCCGGAAAACCTAGCATGCAAAGCATGAAGCAAATGCAGCAAAAATTAAATCAACAACTCGAAGAACTTAAAAAACAATTAGAAAAAGGCCCTAAACCTGGTGGTGATAAGCCTGGAGAAAAACCAGGAGGCAAAAAACCCGGCGGACAAGGCGGTATGGGTTCTCAAGGAAAAAATGGTCAAGGCCAACAAGGTATGATGCCAGGTCAGCAAGGGCAAGGCATGAGCGAACAACTCGCTAAAATGGCTGCTCAGCAAGAAGCGTTAAGACGCCAAATGCAACAAATGATGGATAAGATCAAAAAAGAAGGGGGTTCTAATCCAGGAGGCAACATTGCTGAAATGATGGAACAAACCGAAAAAGATATTGTAAACAGAGCTATTACGCAGGAAACCATGAAACGCCAGCAAAATATTATCACTAAACTTTTAGAAAGTGAAAAAGCCGGGCGAGAACGCGAGCAAGATGAGCAACGTAAAAGTAATGAGGCAAAAAATCAAAATTTAAGTAACCCTACACAGTTTTTAGAGTATAAAAGACTAAAGGAAAAAGAGATGGAATTGTTAAATACAGTTCCGCCAAGCTTAACTCCTTATTACAAACAAAAAGTAAACATCTATTTTAACAGTGTAAATAAATGATACCAGCAAAAGGAGAAACCTTAGATATTAGCTCATCATCTGATAATATGAGATTGGTAGAGCGTCTTGTAGAAGATGTATGTGAAGTATTCAATGTTAATGAAGATAGTTATGGTAATATATTAATTGCTGTTACCGAAGCCGTTAATAATGCCATTTATCACGGCAATCAGGGAGATCCCAAAAAACATATTAAAATTGGCTTTGAATCGCATGAAAAAAATATACAATTTAGCGTAGCTGACGAGGGAAGTGGATTTGATTATGATAATTTGCCAGACCCTACAGATCCCTTAAACATAGATAAACTAAACGGACGAGGTGTTTTTTTAATGAAAAACTTAGCTGATAAAGTAGAATTTAATAAAAACGGACAAGAAGTTTTATTGACATTCAATTTGAATTAAAAAATGAGATTAATTATATTATTAACTTGTTGCTTTGCCATTTTCACAGCTTGCAAAGATGAGGAAACAAAAGAATACTCCATAAAAGGCAGACTAATTAATGCTTGCGATGGAAGCCCATTAGCTAATGAAACGGTAACATTAAGCCAGGTTAAAAAAGCTTCACAGCCTTATCATCAAACCCCACCTGTAAATGCATCGGGGAGTGTAATAACCAATACAAATGGGGAGTTTGAAATGATTTATGAAACGAATCATAAAAGAGAGAATGTAATACTAAACAAGTTTTTTAACGTCCCTGTTGAAAATTTAGACTTAGGTGATATTCCTTATCAAAAAACGTTACTTGTTTTTTATAAAGTTAAAGTTAACAACCCCTATACTCATTTAGATACATTATATTTTTCGGATGTTACTGATTATATATTATCCTATAAAATGAGCGGTCCGTTTCACGATACTGTCATAGGTCTTAGAACGTTGTATAGCAATGAAAATCTTACATATAACGCAACTTTAAAAAAAATAATTAATAACGATAGCCAACAAAACATAAATGCTTATTATTCAATAAACAGTACTAATAACTCATTTCAATTTAAGTCTACTAATACCATTTTGTTATGTAATGCCGTTGCGGACACTTTAGTTTTAAACATCAACTAAATGATTTCTTTTCAAAATCTTAGTCTTTCTTTTAAGCTTAAAGAAAAAACAAAAATCAAACTTTGGATAAGAACCATTATTGATAAGGAAAAGCACACATTAAGCAACATCAATTATATGTTTTGTTCTGATGATGAATTGTTAGAAATCAATATCAAGCACCTTAATCACAATACCCTCACCGACATTATTACTTTCGACTATACTGAAAACAAAAAAATCAGTTCAGATATTTTCATCAGTGTTGATCGGGTTTTAGAAAACGCCAAAAAATT
>JANYGR010000172.1 GCA_025359355.1 Bacteroidota bacterium
TAAAGATAAATTGGTTCAAATCGTAAAAGATCAAGCTAATAAAAACTTAAATGCGAAAGTGGATTTTGGAGCGTTTGATTTGACCTTGTTTAGCTCGTTTCCAGACTTTAGATTTAAAATACAAAATGTAAGTGTGATTAATGTTGCTCCTTTTGCAGGTGATACCTTAGCTTACATCAAACAATTGTCTTTTGATTTGAATATTAAATCGGTAATTAGTGGCGGACCTTATCAAATTAATTCAGTAACGATTGATGATTCAAAGATCAATGCCATTGTAATGCATGATGGAAAAGCGAATTGGGATATTACTAAACCAAGCACTGATACTTCCAAAGTAGCTGCATCTACTGAGCCAACTAAGTTTAATGTGAAATTAAAATCATTAAAAATAAATCATTCGGATATTACCTATAATGATATGAAAGGTAATATGAGTGCTGCATTAAAAGATTTAAATTATACCTTGAGTGGAGATTTTACACAAGATAATTTTATATTAAGTAATTTGTTGGAAATTGCCGAAACGACTGTTAATTCAGGTGGAGTAGGGTATTTAACAAAAGCGAAAGTTGTCTTTAAAGCGGATATTGATATGAATATGCCAAATATGAAATTTACATTTAAAGAAAATGAATTAAGCTTAAATGAATTAGGTTTTTCGTTTGATGGATTTATTGAAATGCCAAAAGACGATATTGGAATGGATTTGAAATTTGCAGCGAAGCAAACCGAATTCAAATCTATTTTATCATTAATACCTAGTGTATACTCTAAAGATTTTGCGAGTGTAAAAACAGAAGGTAAATTAAAATTAGATGGTTTTGCTAAAGGTACTATGCATAGCGAAAAAGACAGTACTAAAAACACGTATCCATCATTTGAAGTGAATTTAGCTATTGCCAATGCGATGTTCAAATACCCTTCTTTACCAAAATCAGTGAATGATATTAACATTGATGTGCACGTAGAAAATAAACAAAATTATTTAGATGCCACCGTTATTGATGTCAATAAATTTCATTTGAATATGGCTGGTAATCCAATAGATATGTGGGCTCACGTTAAAACACCTATTAGCGATCCTGCAGTAAGTGCAGAAATAAAGGGTATTGTGGATTTAGTATCAGTGAAAGAATTCATCCCTTTAGAAAAAGGTGATGCGATGAGTGGCATTGTTAAAGCTGATATTAGCGCAGCTGGTCGTATGAGTAGCTTAGAAAGAAAAGAATACGATAAATTCAAATTAGCAGGAACTTTAGAAGTTGATAAAATGAATTATAAAACATCAACGCTTCCTTACAAAGTATTATTAAATGTGATGAAATTAAATTTCACTAATCAGTTTGTGGAATTAACAGCTTTCGATGCTTTAATGGGTAAATCTGATATTAAAGCTCAAGGTAAGATTGATAATTTTATGCAATACATTTTCAAAGATTCATTAATAGTAGGTAATTTTAATATGCAATCTAATTTATTAGATATTAATGAATTGATGTCTTCTTCTTCAGGTACAGCCTCTGCAACACCTGCTAAAACAGATACATCAGCAGCAAGTATAGCAGAAGTCCCAGGCAATATTGATTTTGTATTAAATACTAATTTCGCTAAAGTATTATATGATAATTTACAATTAGATAATATGGCAGGAAATATTGTGGTTCGTAAGAAAAAGTTAGATATAACTAATTTGAAATTGAATACACTTGGTGGTTCGGTATTAATGAGTGGTTATTACGAAACTACTA
The DNA here is from genome assembly GCA_025359355.1 of Bacteroidota bacterium. Classification (GTDB taxonomy): domain Bacteria; phylum Bacteroidota; class Bacteroidia; order B-17B0; family Aurantibacillaceae; genus UBA4416. The sequence goes on from JANYGR010000172.1 coordinate 1,752, forward strand.
ATCCTAAGAAGCCAACCGTGAGTATGAATTTTAAAGTAGATAATTTTGATATTCAAAAAACATTTACTGCTTTTAATACAGTTCAAAAATTAGCGCCTATAGGGAAATACGCACAAGGTATGTTTACAGCGACTCTTGAAAACTTTAAAGCAGATCTTGACACCAAGATGGAGCCTATTTTATCGACTTTACATGGTAATGGTGTATTCAAAACAAATAGTGTTTCTGTTGGCGGCTTTCCAGCATTTGTTAAGTTAGGAGAAGCTTTAAAAATTGAACAACTTAAAACATTAACCATACAAAATGTGCTTGCCGAATATGAATTTAAAGACGGCAGAGTTAATTTACGTAATCCTGTGAAAGTAAAGGTAAATAAAATAGATGCTGAAATTACTGGTTCTACGGGCTTTGATCAAACAATAGATTATAATTGGAAACTCGATGTGCCTACAGAAATGTTTGGTTCACAAGCAAACTCAGTAGTTTCAGGATTATTGGGGCAAGCTAGTTCAGCCGTTGGAACTAATATCAGTATGCCTAAAAACATAAAAGTAAATGTTGGTTTTGGAGGAACGGTGATGAAGCCGACAATTAAAACAGGAATGAAAAATGGAGGCGCTGTATCCACAATTAAAGATCAATTAGTAAATACAGTAAAAGATAAAGCGAACGAAGAAGCTCAAAAAATATTAGCAGATGCGCAAGCGCAAGTTGATAAAATAAAAGCAGAAACTCAAGCTACAGTGGATAAGCTAAAAGCGGATGGATATGCTCAAGCAGATCAATTAGTGGAACAAGCAGGCAATCCAATTGCTAAAATAGCAGCTAAAAAAGCGGCAGAATTAGCTAAAAAGGAAGTCGATAAAAAAGCACAAAAAGTGTTAGATGATTCGGATGCTCGTTGTAATAAAATACTAGATGACGCGAAAGTTAAAAGTGCCGCAGCAGCAGGAAAGTAAGTTATAATGTGATCATTTTAAACACCCATTAGGTTTTAAAACCTAATGGGTGTTTTTTATTTAAAAAAATGTTCTAACTTTATATTATAACTATTTTTAAACGATGAAGAACTATATATTCTTAACCTTATCCGTGTTTATTACCCTCAGTTTTTTTTCCTGTAAAAAAACGGATATGAGTTCAGAAGAAGCTACTAGTCAGGTATCTGGTAATAAAACAGGCGCTATAACAGTAGTGAGTTATTCTAATTGTCCTACTCCAGTTAATTGCGGTATTACATCACTTACTACCATTCAAACGTTTAATGTATATAAGCATACAACATCTGGTTATATATTATATAAAGCTAAAATGGCCATTGACGCTGATGGTAGCCCGCGAGCTTATGGGCCAAGTAATTCTGGATTAGATTACACTGCTAATGCCGGTAGTACTGGTAATTGGTGGGGAGTTGTAGCAGATGCTACTGGAACTAATCCTATCATACAAGGCGCTTCAGATCCTTATCCAGGCATGTATGTATCAACAACATCCTTAGTTAATTCGGCCTATGCATCAACAAATCCTTTACGTTATGTAGATTCCGAAAATGTACCATTTTTTGTATTGCCTTCTGCGATCACCACATCAAATGGGATACATTTGGGTGATATTGGTTTTGTATATAATACATCAACACATAAGGGTTGTTACGCTGTGTTTGCTGATGGTGGTCCCGCAGGTAGTTTGGGCGAAGGGTCTATTTATTTAGCAAATCAAATTGGCATTAACTCAAATCCTAAAACGGGAGGAACATCTTCTGGCATTATTGATTATTTTATTTTTCCCGGCTCAGGTGCTGGACAAGGCACTATACCAACTATTTCACAAATTAATAATATAGGTATGGCTAAAATGAAAAAAGTAGGCGGTTTAGAAATGGCGACTTGTTTATAATAAGAAGAATATGATGAAACGTAACGCCTATATCTTCTGTTTAGTTTTAGTGATTTGTTTTGAATCTATTTCCTCTCAAACTAAACAACTAACTCCCTCTTCTTATATTGTAAATTCAATGTTTATGGGAGTTAATACTCAAAATAAACAAATAGCAACCACAGCTATTGATACAATCAAGCCCCCATCTTTTGCAGCGAGTTGTTATACTACCAGTCCTTCAACAGCATTAGTATTATATTATGCTGATGTGAAAACGCCGCACGATTCGGGTTATGTATCTGGGACTAACGTGTACGGTGATTTAGAAAAAGCCCAACACTTTGTAAACTCTACTACAACCACACTTACAGGATGCGCTGTTAAACTACATCGTGCATTTTCGAGTACCAGTACTTTAATAGGAACTCAGGTAAAATTATACAGCTACTCTGGAACAACACCAAGTACCGTTGTGATAGCTGCCAGTAATTTAGTACCCCAAAATACCATTAATAATAATGGATTAACGGTATTTAGTTTTTCTACGCCTATTGTTGTTTCTGCCGATTATGTGATGTCTGTTTTATTACCAAACCATGCAGGAGATACAACTGCAATATTCAGTACACTTACTTCTTGTAATTCGGGGCAATCACTATCGTGGGAAAGAGCCTCAGACAATTCGTGGGGCACCATACATACAAATTGGAATTTTAGCACCACTCAGAATATTGATTTAGCTATTTTTCCTTTAAAGCAGATTATTATAACAACTGATATTTTAGAAATTAAAAAAGATATACCTTACTCCCTGATGCCTAATCCTGCGCATGAGTGGTTCTCTATAATAAAAAATGCTAATAGCGAAAAGCCCGTCAATGCAAGAATAACAAATATTACAGGCGAAGTGGTCTCAGACGTTATACTAACTCCGAATTCACAGATTGATTGTGGGCAGTGGAAAAATGGAATTTATTTTATTCACTTTAACGATGAAAGTGACAGTTTTAATCTTAAATTTATAAAACAATAACTCAATAAAAGACACTAACAATGACACGTATAATAGTTATTATATCATTAATTTTTTGTGCATTTGCTTTTAAATCAAACGGAGATGACAAGCAAATTGATGGTTATAAAAGCCTAATTGATAAGCAATTTGAGCATAATGAGTTGGAAGTTAAAAATATAGATCATAAATCCATTCTATGCGGAAGCATTAAAGGTTATTATGCTTACAAAAAACTAGTACTCATAAAAACCTGTAATAATGCGGAGTATGGCTTTCATTCGTATGATTTTTATGTTAAAAACGACTCATTACTTTTAGTATGTGAACAACAACGAGACATACAAATTCCGGTTAAACAAGAAGACTTTGATGCTTATGTCAAAAAACACACTGATAAAAAAGGAAATACGGATATGTCAAAATTACCATTGTCGATATGTGATGACAATTTATTTTACATGAGTAATAACAACATCGCGGAGGCTAAGTTGAAACAATTTAATAAGCCAAAAACAGCGATAAAAGACGACATTGCTCAAAAAAATAAAATGATTACAGCGCTTTACAATGCAGCTACAAAAGAGTTGAATTAATTAGATCCTTATTTTTTATAAGTAAAAGAAAATAAAAAATGAATTCAGCTGTTTTCGTTAAAGTTTTAATTAATAAAATTCGTTTTATTTCTTTTTCTTTGATTTAGGCTCATCCGTCTCATCATTATAAGTATCATAATCCAATTGGTTGCCCCAGAAATTCATTTGCTGTTGTATCCAAGCTTTTCGCTTAGAAATATAACCATTAGCAGGCGATGCTTTCAAATGTAATGGATTCGGCAGAATAGCAGCAATTGCTGATGCTTCGTCTTTATTAAGTTTTTTAGCAGATTTATGAAACCAAAATTGAGCGGCAGCTTCGGCACCGTAAATACCATTACCCATTTCAATGCTGTTTAAGTAAACCTCCATAATACGTTCCTTGCTCCAAAATACCTCTATTAATAGGGTAAAATAAGCCTCAAAAGCTTTTCTCACATAACTTCTGCCTTGCCATAAAAACACATTTTTAGCGGTTTGTTGCGTAATGGTACTTCCACCTCTGAAACGTTTTCCTTTTTCATTTTCGTCCATGGCTTTTTTGATAGCGCCCATATCAAAACCAAAATGTTTCAAATAATTTTGATCTTCGCTACAAACCACTGCTAATTGTAGCTTTGGTGAAATATCCTCTAAGCGAACCCAATCATGTTTCATCACCACGCCTTTGCCATCGCCCAATTGTTCAACATCTCTGATGATCATTAAAGGTGTAATAGGCACTGGTAGCCATCTGTAGATGATAACAGATAGGATAGATATAATGAAAAACGCAACACACGTTTTCCAAATAATGGTCCATAGTTTTGATAATACTTTTTTCATTGAAAGGTAAAACTATTGTAAATTTTAAAGTAAGTTTGCATCATCCTTATTTTTTAATAACAACAACGATTTCATAACATGAGTGCTAAAAGAATATATTCCCTGCTTGCTTTTTTTATTGCGTTTTTAATTGGTATGTATGTGTACAATAAATACCATGTAGCACCTAAAATTGATATTTCTAAATTGGAAATTGTAGACGCAAATGCTCAAAAATTCGACATCAAATCATTAAAAGGGAAAAAAGTAATCATTAGTTTTTATGCTTCGTGGTGTCCTAATTGCATTGATGAATTGAAGATATTGAATAAAATAAAAAACGATAAGTTAGCCGATATTACTGTACTTGCCATTACAGACGAATCTATCGAAAAACTAATTTCTTTTAGAGACAAAAAACAATATCCCTTTACTTTTATGAAATTAACCAAGCCGTTTAGCGATATCGGCATTGTTTCTATACCTACAGTATATCTCGTTAATACAAATAACGAAATCGTTTATGATAAAGTAGGTTATATCAATTGGGAAGACGAATCAACCCTCAGTCATTTAAAGAAATTGATGGAGTAGGGTTTTGCGGTTGTGTTTATGCTTTGATATCATTATGCTAGGGTAAATGAGTGTTTTCATTCGATTGTTTAGCGTCTATACCTTACTATTCTTGAGTGTTTAGGTTTACCATTATGTTTATATTTAATAATTCTTTTTCTGTATATGTAATCCAAAGGCACACATGATTTACAATAGATGTAATACTCAACAGTTTTTTTTAATTGCCCTTTATTATTGAAGTAATACCATTTTCCTTCCTTTCCAGGCGCATCATTTAAGATAATTGAACTATTGCAAGTGTCAAGACTATAAGTATTGTCATAATGTTCAATTCTTTTTATTTTACTATTAGAATTATAAATTTTTATGTCACCTGTTAAATATGGTACATAGCTATTTTGACCAATCATAATAAGTCTGTTCTTATTGTTATAAATTTTAAAATAGTGAATGTCATTATTAACGATAACTAAACTATCCTGATGGTTCAGCTTGACTTGGTTGTATGAGTATGAATTGCTTACTCCATAGTTTTGAAACCAAGTATGCATGTAGACCTTAAATTTTACCCCAGATTTATTTTTATATATTTCTATAGTGTCAATTTGATTTTTATTTGTTTGCCCATGTATCGAAATGGTAAATAATAAACATGATATAAAAAGGGTAGCTCTCATTTCAAATGGCAAGTAACATATGGTATATGTCTTTTTTTAAACTGACATTCAGTATATAAATTTAATTCTTTTTTTTAATAAATTGAGTTTATGGTTTTATAATCATTGTTCGATGTATCATTCATTATCCTACCACTTACAAAGTAATTCCCGCCACTTATGATAAAGCAATTTTTAGTGAGAATCAATTGATATAGTTTTATGGAATAATAAGAAAAAATTCGTCTTATAACTAAATCCATTAAAATCAATAACTATTTATGAAACCTCTAAACTACATCATCAGTATTCCAGAGCCTTGTCACGAAGATTGGAATAGCATGACGCCCGATGCAAATGGGAAATTTTGTAATTCTTGTAGTAAATCAGTAATTGATTTTACCAATAAAACAGATGCAGAGATACATACCATGTTAATGGAGAGAAAGAATGAAAAAGTATGTGGCCATTTTAAGAAAACACAGGTCAATCGTCCTTTAGCTCTGAACATTCCTTTTCACACCTTACCCCGAAACCTTTCTCCTGCAAGGGCTTTTGCTGTAGCCTTGTTTATTGTATTTGGTACGTTATTGTTTAGCTGTACCAACGAACATGATCAAAAAATAAATGAGATTACCTTGACTGAGAAAGGAAACATTGAAGGCTTAATGATGTTAGAACCGCTTCCTCAAGTTATAGATTCCGTAGTATCAGTAACCTCAGAAGACATTTCTATTTGTAGTACTACTGGAGATGTTAGTTATGTTGAAGTGCCGGTAATTGATAGTACCCAAGAGGTAATGGTAAAAGGAGAATCTATTGTTACGATTGAAAGAAGTTCGGTACTTGGAGGAGCCGTTTATTATATGCCAGCAGATACTATTGCAATAGATTCTGTAATATCCAATAAACAAGCTAAACAGGATATAATTCACCCTGAAATGGATTTTACTTTTCAAGCCTATCCCAATCCAACATCAGGAAATATTAATATCAGTTATGAGGTTATAAAAAGAGGAAATGTACAGCTCGATTTGTTTGATATCAAAGGTGTTTTGGTGAAGAACTTGGTTTCTCAACAAAATCAATACGAAGGAAAATATATCATTCCGACTGATGTCAGTGATTTAATAGATGGAATTTATATTTGCCGGGTTATTGTAAGTGGTGTTGAAAAAACGACGAAGCTAATTATTGCTAAATAAGGGCTGATTTTAGGATTTATACCGTCAAAATTTAAATAAATTATTACTTTTAGTTTTTGTAAACGAAAGTGTCGTACATGAAGGTATTTTTATTTTTAATTTGTATAATTATAGTTCCTAAAACTTTTTTCTCCCAAAAAATGTATAACGATTTTTCTGTTTTATTGCACGAAGAAACCATTAATAAGGTATTTGCAGCCATTGGCGAGATAAGTGGCAAAAATGATTTCGAAGTTTTACGAATTAAAGGGCAGTACAAATGGACTATCGTTAATCCTAAAATCAATTTATTGCCTGATAGTAGTGATTTTACCTGCGATGCCAAGGTAACAGTTGGACCATTTAAATATAACACACAGGTTACTGGCAATGTGAAAATAGGTTATGATAATGAGCTGAATGAAATTAGTATCAAAATCACCAAAGCCATCTTTGAATTATATACGGTTATTTTAGGAAAAAAAATTCACATTAAGGATATTCATTTAGAAGACCATTTTAAAGATCCCTTTACATTTGAAGGGCCTAAGAGCTTTGCAACTGATATGTCGTTTACATTACCTGATAGTACGGTTAAAAAAATATATGTGCAACCAACTGAGTGTATTATGAAAGTTGAGAAACAAATGATTGTTACATCTTGCGAAGTAACAGCTAGTGACAAACCTATTGATAAAAAAGTGAAGGTGAAGCCTCCTATTCAGGCCGTAGATAGAACTAAAAACACTTCTATAAAAAAATAAATGAAGGTTTTTTTGAAACATAACGCCGTTTATCTTTTTTTGTATCTTTTGCTATTGGCTTATTTAGCGGGTATTTTATTGAATCACGGTAAAGTGCAAATTCATCAATACATTAATGGCTATGTTGGAAACGCTTACGCTGATACGTTTTTTAAATATATCACAGAATTAGGCGATGGTTTATTCGCTATTTTTTTAGTGATTATTTTATTATTTAATAATGTGAAAAAAGCTATCTATCTATTGTTAGCTTATTCGTTTGCGTCTTTATTAACAACGGTATTGAAGAATTTTGTATTTATTGATACTTGGAGACCAGGATTTGTATTTCAATATTTTGTCAATCACCCCTTAAAATTAGTAGAGGGAGTATTTTTGAACACAGGTAATAATACATTGCCTAGTGGGCATGCCACCGCAGCTTTTGCGGTGTTTTTTAGTTTATTGTTTATGTCAAAAAATCAATTGTTGAAATTTTTGTTTTTTATGCTTGCCATACTCGCTACGTTAAGTAGAACTTATCTTTCGCAGCATTGGCTCATTGATATTTATATCGGGTCAATTATCGGGTTTAGTTTTTCTTTATTCTTTTACATCGTATTTTACCAAAAGCAATATGCTGATAAATTTAATTCGTCTTTACAAATTTTAGTGTCAAAAAAAAATAAGGATGTTTAAATTATTAAATAACGATATCAAGGCTTATGCATTTATTGTGTTAGTGGCGTCGTTACTGTTTATTCCGTTTATAGGCAATGTTCCTTTGTTTGATTGGGATGAGATTAATTTTGCAGAGTGTGCTCGCGAAATGGTTGTATCACACAATTATTCGGATGTACAATTATATTTTCAGCCATTTTGGGAAAAGCCTCCATTATTTATTTGGCTACAAGCCTTATCTATGAACGTTTTCGGCGTATCCGAATGTTCAGCACGATTTCCTAATGCGTTGTGTGGCGTCATTACGTTATTAGTGTTATACCGTTGTGGTAAAACGCTAAACGATAATAAGTTTGGTTTAATTTGGGCTTTTGTATATGCTTCAACATTATTACCTCATTTGTTTTTTAAAAGTGGTATCATCGATCCTTGGTTTAATTTATTTATTTTTTCATCTGTTTATTTTTTAATTCAACATACTAATAATCCTGTTGGTAAATTTGGATTTAAAACATCTTTATTAGCGGGCTTCTTTTTGGGACTAGCCTTATTGACCAAAGGTCCAGCAGCCTTAATTTTAGTGGGGTTAACAGTGGTTGTTTTTTTTGTTTTATCTCGATTTAAAAAAATATCATCTCCGAAATTTATAATATTATTTTTTATATCATTTTTATTAACGGGTTTAAGTTGGTTTGCTATTGAAGTTTTTAAAGGTAATTCGCACGTTATTAAAGAGTTTATCGATTATCAAATTCGGTTGTTTAATACCGAAGATTCTGATCACGGAGGCCCATTTATGTATCATTTTGTTGTATTATTAATTGGCTGTTTTCCTTCTTCTTTGTTCTTAATTTTAGCACACAAAAAATCAAATTACGATACACCTTTCCAAAAACATACGAAACGCTGGTTATTAGCGTTGTTTTGGGTTGTACTTATTTTATTTTCGATTGTACAAACTAAAATTGTGCATTATTCGTCCCTATGTTATTTCCCTTTAACGTATTTGGCAACCTATGCTATTCAAAAATTAATTGCTAAGGAATTTCAATGGAAAAAATGGTTGCATCTTTCCTTTGTAACAATTACTATTTTAATGGGCATCGCTTTTATACTATTTGGATGCATCCATTTTCTAAAATCGTATATTCTTGATCATCATTTAATAGGTGATGAATTTGCTGTTGAAAATTTTAAAGCAGATGTGTATTGGAGTGGCTTCGAATGGCTTATAGGTGCTGTGTTTTTGATTGCCACGTTGTTTTTTTTACACCAAATTAAAAAAGGTAAACATCATTTTATATATGGTTTATTTTTCACGTCCTTACTAACGATTTATAGTTTAATAATGTTTGTTGTTCCTAAAATAGAGCAGTACTCTCAACATGCTGCTATTGAGTTTTATAAAATGTGTGGTCAGCACCAATACGGTATCGAGGCTTTAAATTTTAAAAGTTATGGTACGTTGTTTTATGGACAAATCTCAAATGAAGTATTTACAAGCCCTGATTTCCCTGAGTTTAAACGTCAAAAACAAAAAGAGCTTGTTGATAATAATATGAACCCTGAAACAAACTCAGGTTATATTTTAAAGAGTTGGTTAATATGGAAAAAGATTCATCAACCAGCTTGTTTTGTAGCTAAATGCACCGAAAAAGATCTTAATAAAAACTACCCTATGCTAAAAGAATTGTACCGGAAAAACGGTTATGTTTTTTTAGTACGTTTCCCTGAAAAATAAAAATATGATAATTGATTTAAGAAGTGATACAGTCACAAAGCCAAGTGAGGCAATGCTTGAAGCTATGTTTAGGGCTCCTGTTGGAGACGATGTATTTAATGAAGATCCTACGATTAATGCTTTAGAAATAAAAGCGGCTACGTTATTTAATCATGAAGCTGCTTTGTTTTGCCCAAGTGGAACGATGACAAATCAGATTGCAATTAAGTGCCACACACAACCTGGTAACGAATTAATTTGTGATATCAATTCTCATATTTATAATTACGAAGGCGGCGGAATCTCTGCTAATTCAGGTGTTCAGGCAAAGTTGATACAAGGCGATAGAGGACGAATTACTGCTGAGCAAATTGAACAACAGATAAATCCTGATTATGATTGGTTATCTCATACATCTTTAGTTTGTCTTGAAAATACCGTTAATAGGGCAGGAGGGAGCTTTTATCAATTGGAAGATTTAAAAAAAATAAAACAATTGTGTCAACAAAAACAATTGCCTTTGCACTTAGATGGTGCTCGTGTTTTTAATGCTTTAGTTGAATCTAACTATACCACACATGAGATAGGTAAGCAATTTGATTCTATTTCTATTTGTTTATCAAAAGGCTTAGGAGCTCCGGTAGGTTCATTGTTAATTGGTAATAAAGAATTTATTAAAAAGGCTCGTCGTGCGCGTAAGGCGTTTGGCGGTGGTATGCGACAAGCAGGTTTTTTAGCTGCAGCCGGAATATATGCTTTAGATAACAATATCATTCGTCTGCGCGAAGATCATCATCGTGCTAAACAAATCGAAGCTGTACTTAAAACGTTGCCTTACGTAGAAAGTATATTGCCAGTAGATACCAATATTATCATCTTTAATCTCACCGATAAATATACGGCTGTTTCTTTCGAAGAGGCTTTAAAACCCTATCACATCAAGTTGGCAGCCTTTGGTAAACAAACCATTCGTTTTGTAACACACTTAGATTTTACGGATGATATGCTGGAAATAGTAATTGATGTTTTGAAAAAAATGTAGAATGCTATTAGTTACACATCAGTACTGACAAATATTTTATTTACTTAATTAAAAATAATGAAACAATTGCTGTACTTTTTAAAGTTATCTAACACTAAATTTTTGTTAGTGTTTTTTATAACTGTTTCATTTTTTAGTAAAGCACAAATTAATCGTGCTTTTGAATTATATGGAGGAATCTTGGCTAATAAAACCTTATGTAACACTATTAGAGAATCTGATCAATATGATAACGCTGGCAAAGGTGGTATTAACCCATCTTTTGAATGTGGCTTTAAGTTTAAATACAGTAAACATTTTTCGGTTGAATTTGGTTATGAAAGATTGAAACAGCAGATTACTTCGAGTTTTGATGATTTAAATATTATTTATATTAGTCCTTATACTCATGGTGGTACTTTTGATTATGGTAAAGTTAGTTATACTGATAATATATACTTAAACGGGAATCATTTTCACATTGGAATGAATTACGAGTTTAACAAAGGATTAAATAATTTTAGCTTTGGATTAAATCTTTCTGTATCTGATTATAGAAGCAAGAGCAACATAATTACTCGAGATTATTCTAAATTAGAAACGTTAGTATATACACCAAATAGTCATTATCAATCATATACAGTTGGAAAAATTGTAAAAGGAATAAATGCTCAACTTAAATATGAACGAATGGTGTATAAAAATAAAATTGGAATATATGGTAAGTTAATATATCAGTATAATATTAAAGAAGACCAAGATTTTGAATATGGTCATTCTGGATTAGGTTATGAAGGGATAGGATACTTTGAATTTATAAGTAATAGTGGTCGATTTACAACATCTAATTATTACCATATTAATTTTAATTCTTTGATATTAAGCGTCGGTCTTTCTTATAAATTTAATTTCAAAAACAATAAAACAAATATTAAATGATTTTTAATTGTTTAGTATCATTAGCGTCCGAAACAAAAATACAATAAAAGGGAGTTACTAACACAATAGTAATCTCCCTTTTTTTATGGATTTTTGTTTTACCACAAACTAATTTCCATATGGGTAAAAGTAAATATTATTTCGGACAGAGCACGC
>JANYGR010000156.1 GCA_025359355.1 Bacteroidota bacterium
ATTAAAAGAAATAACTTGATAAAAATATAACACTGTAATAAGTATAACTACTAATCGAGAAAATACATCATTCAAAAACGACGGAACTGTTGATTTATAAGCAGCTTGGCTGAAACTAGTAATACACGAATTCAAAGCAATGATAAGGGATAAAGGGATGACGCAAAAAAAGTACGAAATAAATAAATGCGATTCGGTCGTATATAATTGTAAAATATAGTTTTTGAAAATAAAAAAAAGAGTAACAGTAAAAATACTAGCTATAAAAAAATAAATTAAAATAAACCCTAAGATATAGTCCTTTAAACTTTCTTTTTGTTTAAACTCAGGGTAAAATTTCAGAATAATACTGGGTAAGCCCAATGGAATGGCTAAACTCAGTAAAAAAGAAAAATTATATAAATTTCGAGTAAACCCTAACTCGTCAATAGATAACAATTCGGGTTGAATGTAAAGTGTACTTACAGCCCCAACTATAACACCTAAATAAGTGATGAATACATTTTTTATACCTTGTCGTTTTATGACGCCCATTTAATTAAATGTATTTCTGTTTTTAAATAATAAAATCTTAAAGCTATTTATAAAATATTACCCTTTCTAATTTTTCTAATTGAATGAATATAAATGCGACTCAAATATACTAATTGACGGGGATATAATAAAAAAACGGGTTTCCTCGAACAGAAACCCGTTTCAACTAAACACACACCATTTTGATATACTAAGCTGTAAAAATAAGCGTTAATAATTTTCTTACACTACCGTTAAAAGGATATTTAGCACAAAAATTATTTGCTCATAAAATTATTAAACCTTGTTTTTATCCAAAAAAGCTAATATTTCTGTTTTTTTACGCCTAGATACCTCAAAGGTTGAATTATCTGTTAAAGTAATGATGCAAATTTGCCCCTTAGTGTAATGTTTTACATAATTAGAATTAACATAAATACCTTTATGAAGTCTTACAAAATGTGGAATGGCATCAAATATAAATTCAAAATCATATAAACTCTTGGACGATAAATACTTGTTTGAATGTATATCTGTAAATACTGTATATCCATTTTCTGATTGAATAGATATAATGTCATTAATCGTTAATAAGACCACCTTATCTTTAACGTGTATCGGTATTTTTGATAATTCAGAACTATTAACATGGTATAATTTCGTAATCTCCTTAAGATTATCTGTGATTGATAACTGATTGTAAATTCTATGAAAAACTTTATTTAATGTTTTCTCAAGTTTTGCAGTGTCAATAGGTTTTAAAATATAATCTAATGCATTGAATTCAAAAGCCTGAATAGCATATTCATCAAAACCTGTTACAAACACAACTTCAAAAAAAGGTGTTTCAAATTTTCGTAACAAATCAAAACCACTTCCTCCAGGCATTTTTATATCTAAAAAAACTAAATCTGGTTTTACTGAATTGATTAATTCAAAGCCTTCTTCCATATCTTCGGCTGTTCCTATAATCTCAAAACCAGTATGGCTTTTAACAACAAGTTTTGAAATTAATCCTCTGTTATAAAATTCATCATCAATAACAACAGCCCTTATTTTTTTCATATTTAGATTGTCTTTAAATTTAAAGGTAAAATTATAACAACACGTGTTCCAATAGGATTATGATTATCATCTATCAAATCCTCATAAAACAAATCTGCTTTAGTTGTATTATATAACACATTGATGTTTTCTATCCGTTGTTTAGTAATCAGTATACCTTTTGACTCCTTCATATTCCCAATAGTACTATTTCCTTTTTTTCTACCTACACCATTATCTTCAATATAGATATATAATAAATCATCAAGTATCTTTATTTTAATGATCAATTTTCCTTTTCTAATTTTTTTAAGAGGCAAAAGCCCATGCCAAATAGCATTTTCGGTAATTGGCTGCAATAAAAGGGGTGGAACAAAAATGGTTTTTAGATTTGTATTTTCATACAATTCGACTTCAAACAAAAATTTATTTTCAAATCGTAATTGCTCTAGCTCTATATTAAGTTCAGTTATTTCTAATTCTTCACTCAATGACACTAAAGGTTTAGAAGAAAAATTTAATACTTGCCTTACTAATAAACTAAATTTAGCCAGATATTGATTAGCTTCATCTACCTTATTACTCAATATCAAATGCTGTATTGCGGTAAGGCAATTCGACATAAAATGAGGGTTTATTTGAGCTTTCAAAGCGATTAATTTATATTCAGTGATTAATTTATTAGCCTCGTTTTTTTTGTCTTCTTTATTTTTATAATATCTAAACGCTATCCTAACTATAATAAAACAACATATTAAAATAGCAATAATACATATTAATTTAAACCAAGTTGTTTGCCAGTAGGCAGGTACAATAGAAAACGTTACAACAATTGGCTTCACATTATACTCTTTTGTAATAAGCGAAAGTGTTAA
>JANYGR010000284.1 GCA_025359355.1 Bacteroidota bacterium
GGCTCATTTCCATAATCTGAGGATTTATTAGCTTTGCTAAAAATTCATATGATGGATTATAAAGAATCATTTAAGCATGTTTTACCCGAAGGGTTATTAGAATACTTTGATTTAAAGCAGATAAAACTAATATCAGAAACAGACAAGCACCCCGAACATTACATAATAATGCTTGAAGAGAAAAATGTTTTACCCATAGAACTCAAAACGGAGGAATATGAATCCAAAGGATTTTATGAAGCCCGTCTTGTGCAAGATTTTCCACTTCGAGGCAAGGCAGTTTATTTAGAAATTCACAGAAGGCGTTGGATTCATAAACAAAGCAAAACCTATATCCATAGAGATTTTACACTGATAGCAGAAGGGACAAAATTTACCAAAGAGCTATCCACTTTTTTAAAACAAACAAATTGATACCAGAGAAGATACAATAAGTACAATTGCTTATTATCACAAAGTAAAAGCAAAAGCGCTATATCGTTCATACAAGCACAAAACGGGCGATTATCAAACATGGGAACAAAAACCACATGCAAAAGATTATCTACTCTATCCTGAAAACATAAGTGAATATTTGAGTATAGACGAGGTAAGTCTATCAAAAGGAGAGTTATATACATTTATAACATCCAAAAAAGGTAAAGGCAAAAAAGGAACAATAGTAGCGATGATAGCAAGTACACAAGCACAAGAAATAACAAATGTTTTATTAAAATTACCCATAGAAAAACGATTAGAAGTAAAAGAGATTACACTAGATATGGCTCGCAACATGGAATCTGCTGCACGAAACAGCTTTCCTAATGTCAGTATAGTAACCGATAGATTTCATGTAGTAAAATTAGTATTAGATGCTCTACAACATGTGCGAATAAAATATAGATGGGAAGCTATTGAGCAAGAAAATAAAGACATTAAAACAGCAAAAAACAAAGGAGAAAAACATAAATCTGAAATTTTTACAAATGGTGATACTTTAAAGCAATTATTAACACGCAGCAGGTACTTACTTTTTAAACGAGAATCAGATTGGACTATAAGCCAACAAGAAAGGGCTATACTGCTTTTTAATAAATATCCATTACTAAAAAGAGCGTATGAATATTCGATACAATTTAGGAATATATACGAAAATAAAGATGCTCAAAATGCCAAAACAAAATTTGTTCAATGGGCTAATAATATTAGGTTAGAAAAAGAATTAACCGAATTTAATAGTGCTGCCAAGTCTATTGCTTATCATTTAGATACTATTTTAAACTTCTTTATAAACAGAAACACAAATGCTAATGCAGAATCTTTTAACTCTAAAATTAAACTCTTTAGAGCTAAACAAAAAGGGGTAAGTGACGTAGATTTTTTCCTTTTTAGACTTGAAAAATTATTCGCATAACCTTTTGCCCTCAGATTATTGCTGTGAACCCGAAAACCTAAACCTTCCCGTTATATTTCCTCAAAAACCACTCTACCGAAAGTAGAAGTACGATAATGAAAAACAACCATTTTAAATTAACCAAATCTGTTAATTGTTTATGAGAATAAGTAATAGATTTAATCGTATCGTTTGCTAAAATTTCTTTTTGTAATTGTTCCAATTGATTTCGGTAAACCAATTTACCTCCACTTTGTTTGGCTAGTTGAAATAACAATTGATGATTGGCAACAGTATTTGTTTTTTCGGAAACAATTTTTTTAATAATCACCAGTCCTGATTTGGTATAGAGCTTGTCACCATATTTCACTTTGGCTTCGTAAGTGTATTCGCCTGCCGGAAACTGCCCAGCAGCAAGGTTATAAAAGCTTTGCTTTTTACTAAAGGTGTAATTGTAAGTTTTATGTTGAGCATCTTTCAATATCAATGTAACATCAGGTTCGGTAATTTGCTCGTAACTTTGGTTATATACTTCAGCTGTAAAATCAAGTGCTTCGTTTTCATTAATAATTTTTTTAGTAAAAATTCTAAAAAAACTTTTGTCAGCTTTCACTGATAAGTACTGAACAGTTTTACTGATGAGTTCATTGAATAAATTAAAGTTGCTGTGGTCAGCAAAATCGCGCATACGCCAGCGCCACAAGCCATCTCCTATAAAAGAAGCGGTTTTGATGCCATTGAGTTCGTTAAAGTAGAGGAGAGGGTTATCAGTATCAATAGTGCCAATGCGTTGATTAATTAAGGCATTAGCGCCATTGCTAATAGATTGATTGCCGAAATTACAGGTTACATCTGGAAACTCTTTCATGTAATTTTTTAAGGCATCGCTAATCGTAAATAGCGAGAACTGTTTTTGCACACTTGCTTCCACATCATTTAAGCGCGTACTTGCATTATGCGCATCAATACCTAAAATACCAGCAGGCGCATTTAATCCAATAAAAAATACGGATTGATTATTTGTTTTTAATTCCGCTAAAATACGTTGAGGCACATTAGCTGTTTGATGAAAAATCACTAACGAATAGGGTTTTAAAGGCTTCGTAAATTTATCCAATAAAGACACTTCTACTTCGTAGGTTTGAGAGGCTGATATGCTTTGTTCTATCGCTGCAATATCGGGATGCGGAGCATTAGCTAATATTAAAATCTTTTCACGATTATCAATCACATCAACTATAAAAGACTGCGTGTTGTTTTGTTTGTTTTTATCATCATCTATGGTCGAAAGCGTAACCGTGTATTTTTGTATACCAGAAGTTGTAGCATCTAACATAAAATTATAGGTTCTACTAAAACTAGTGGAAGTAATATTTACATTTTCTTGTTTTAAAATTTTATTGTTTTGAGCAATGGAAATGGTAACTTGCTTATCTTTCAAATCAATAGCATTTACTACTACTTCGGCAGGAAACGCATTGCCTAAATAAGCAATTTGATTGTGATTGATAGTTTGTATCCATACATCTTTTAGTGGAATCGTATCTCCTAAAGCAATGGCATAAATTGGCGCATTAATTTTTTCGATACTATACAAAGGGTTTGTTCCTTTATTATAAATTCCATCTGTTGCTAAAATAATAGCGCCAATGTTTTTATTGGCATAGTTGTTTTCTATATCTGAAAATACATTTGAGATATCGGTTTCTTTTCCTTTAAAATCATAGCTTTCAGATGGTTTGGTTTCCGAATCAAATTGGTAAGATTTAACATCATACTTTTCTTTTACGGCATTTACAAATGCAGCTAAGGCTTTAGTGTATTCTGTTTTTAATTCGGATGAATCCTTTCCTGCAACAATCGACGACGAATTATCTTGCGCCAAAATAATCACAGGCTTCTCAGTTTCGTTTACCAAACGCTTAATGAAAATATCTAATAAAAGTAAAGCGATTAAGCTTACTGATACGAAACGTAAGCTCGCTAAGCTTATTAATAGGGGTTTTGAGCGATCACTGTTTTTTTTATCTCTAAAATATAAAGCACCTGAAAATACAAACCCTGCTACTAAACATAACAGGGTGTAATACCAAGGATAATTTGAGATAATTTGCATTTTTTTTAGTTTAAGTATGAATATATAAGTATGAAGATCGAACTGCTGATAATATACTTAATCTTAATACTTTAATCTTTTTGTCTTTTAGGTAAGCATTCCGCCACACACCTTGATGCATTGACCTGTAATATAAGCACTCATATCACTTGCTAAAAATAAAGTTAAATTTGCAACATCTTCCGCTGTACCACCACGTTTCAATGGAATAGAATCTCTCCATTGTTGAACCACTTTTTCATCTAAGGCTTCGGTCATTTCTGTTTCAATAAAGCCTGGAGCAATAGCGTTAGAGCGGATATTACGAGATCCTAATTCTAAAGCTACTGACTTAGTGAAACCAATAATACCTGCTTTTGATGCCGAATAATTAGTTTGCCCCGCATTACCTTTTACACCAACAACTGAACTCATGTTGATGATAGAACCGCTACGAGCCTTTAACATGGGCTTTTGCACGGCTTTAGTTAAATTAAATACTGATTTTAAATTAGCATTAATCACTTCGTCCCATTGTTGTTCGCTCATGCGCATTAACAATGTATCGCGTGTGATACCAGCATTATTCACTAATACGTCAACTGTTCCAAACTCAGCAACAACGTCCACTACTAATTGTTCCGCAGCTTTAAAATCGGCAGCATCACTTTGATAGCCCTTTGCTTTGATACCATACGTAGCTAATTCAGCTTCGAAGGCTTTTGCTTTTTCTACAGAGCTTAAATACGTGAAGGCAATGTTACAGCCTTGTTCAGCAAATTTTAAGGCAATGCCTTTGCCGATGCCTCTTGATGCGCCAGTAATGATGGCAACTTTATTTTGTAATAGTTTCATAAATAGTAAAAATGAGTGTCTAAATATACAAAGATTTATAGAGTATTAGCATCTCTAAAAGTTGCTTTTTTGTAGCAAAGTTTGGGTTAAAATAGTACTTAAGAATACTACATATTTATTCTAATTTAATTTGATTAAAATTGTATTGCTTTATTTTTTTTAAATAACGTTTATTGGCTTTCATATAGGGTTTTAAGGAATGAATTAATTTTTTAAAACGCTTAGTCATATTATCACTAAAATTAATTGGGTCAAATAATTTATAATTTTGACCACCATAAGATGTTTTATAATTATAAATAACAATTTTTCGTTTTCGTAAATCGAAAACAAAAATCCGCATTAGTTCACAATTGTTTATTGTTTTTGGAAAAGAATGATTAGAGTGATACATTAAGACATCCGTTATAATTTGAAGATCCGCTGGATATTTATTCAAAATAGAAAAGAGATTATCACTCATTTTAATTTCTTTAATTAAAGAATCTTGTACTTGTTTTTTGATAAGGGTTAATTCATTTATAAGAGCTAAAGAATCAACGCTAATAAGCATAGGCTTTTTGAAGCCCATCCCCATATAACGATCTAAAATTTTAGCAGTTTTAAACTCACAATAATTTTTAATTTGAGAAGCATTTATAGGATAACGAATATAAAATGAAGTGTCATTTGCTTTTGTATTACTAAAAGAATTCCCATTTAAAATATCATCCATTACCTGCCTATTAGTAAATAATCTGTAATCAACCAACGAAAACAAATTAACTGTTTTGAAATTAAAAGTAGTGTCATAAGATGTCATTATTTCAGGAGTTTTTTCCTGATAAATACCAAGATATGCACAATATTTCTGCGACCATTCATGATTTTTTTGCGAATAACTATTTTTATAAAAACTAAGCAAACAAATGACTAAATGAATTAGGATTTTATTTTTGAATATGCCTTTCATTATTTTATTTTTAAAGCA